>DAOUCZ010000055.1:0-5902 GCA_034431675.1 Anaerolineae bacterium
CGTCTTGCTTTATCCCTGCTCTGGCTTGCTTATCCTGACCCTATCCCTTTGCCCTTACAACAAACTTTGGGATGAGTCATGTTTTTGTTTAACCTGACCAAACAGGCCAAAGTGGTTGTCGGGGCGGCGGGATTCGAACCCACGACCTCATCGACCCGAACGATGCGCGCTACCAACTGCGCTACGCCCCGATATACTGGTAAGAGTACTGCACAGGCCCACTGTTGTAAAGAGCGAGTTTATGACTGACACCCCACAACACCCCCCTTCGCCAACCACCTTCACCGACCAGCTGCGCAAGCTGACTCATGCTGTTTTGAACCCACTGGGTCTGGCCCTATACCGGCTTGGCGTCCACCCTGACGCTGTGACCATCACGGGCACGCTGCTGGTGACGTTTGGGGCGGTTTTAATCGCCGCCGGTCAGCTGACCGGCGCAGCGCTGCTGCTGCTGCTGGCCCTGCCGTTTGATGCGCTCGATGGCGCGATTGCCCGCGCCATGCAGCGCCAAACCCGTTTTGGTGCACTGCTCGACTCCACTCTAGACCGTTATGCCGACGCTGTAATTTTTGCGGGTTTGGGGTATTATTTCGCCGTTCAAATGCAGTTGGAACTGCTGGTGCTGGCATTTGCTGCCCTTGTCGGGTCTTATGGGGTCAGTTATGTGCGAGCGCGTGCCGAAGGCATCGGCGTGGACGTCAAAATCGGCCTGTTTTCGCGGGTCGAGCGCATTGGCGTCATCCTGCTGATGCTGTTGTGGCCTGCTCTGCTGCCCATTGGGCTGACCGTGCTGGCCATCGGCACAAACTTCACCGCGTTCCAGCGCCTGATATATGTTTACCGCGTTTTGAGACAACGAGAGGGGTAGCCGATGGAGTTCGGCCCACAAGCCATTGAGATTGGCAACATTCAAATCCGTTACTACGGCCTGATTATCGTGACGGCCATTCTTGTGGCTGCCTCGGTAGCGGCACGCCTTGCCAAGCGGCAGGGCAAAAACCCCGACGATGTGTGGGGAGCGATGTTCCTTGCCGTCATCCTCGGCATCGTTGGCGCGCGCCTGTGGTACATCCTGTTCCCGCCGGTTTCGGCAGTTGCGGCGGGCCGCGATACCGCGTGGTACTTTGCCAACTTCTTCAACCTGCAAGACGGCGCAATCGCCATCTGGAGCGGCGGCCTACACATCTTCGGGGCGTTCTTCGGCGGGTTCATCGGGGCATATATCTACCTGCGCCAGAACAAGCTGAACGTGCTGGAATGGCTCGACATCGCAGCGGTGGCGCTGCCGCTGGGACAGTTTATCGGGCGCTGGGCCAACTATGTCAACCAAGAACTTTACGGACTGCCGACCGGTGTGTCGTGGTGGGGTCTCAGCATCGCGCGTCAATTCCGTGTAGGGGAATTTACCCGCACCACGATTTATCCGCTGGACGGCCCTGACCAAACGCTGTTCCACCCGCTGTTCCTATACGAAGGCGTGCTGATGCTGATAGTGTTCTTTGTGCTGCTGCGGCTGTTCAACACCCAGCGCCAGACCCTCAAGCCCGGCACCCTGTTTTTCCTGTACGTTGCCTCGTACAGCGTCGTGCGCTATGCGCTGGAGTTCCTGCGCATCGAGCTGAACCTGTTCCGCCTATACGACGCGGACGGCAACGTCACCACCCGCATCAATGTCACGCAGGTGCTGTGTGGTATCGGCTTTGTGTATGCCGCCATCAACCTTATCCCGCGCTGGGGCGCTATCCAGTGGGGCAAGGTGTTTAAACGCAGCGCGGCCTAGCGGCCTAAAACAAACGCACGGCAGGCGCGGTCAATATAAACAACAAGAGAGGGTGGGGCAGTGGCCCGTCGCCCTCTCTTGTTTTATACCGGTTTATCCAGCTGATGGGCGCACAACAGGCACAGCTCTTGATAGGCACAGAACGACACACAGCGTCCCGTTGATTTGTCGGGATTGGCCGCATAAGGGATAAAATGCCCACGGCGTGCCAGCTTGACCACCCGTTCCACGTGCCCCAGCGTTCGCGCTATCTGCTCCTCATCACTGGCTTGCACCGCATAAAGTGACTTAAATTCGCCTTTGCTGCTCCAATAAATACCCCCCAGCACCCGCTTGGGCAGGGCAGGGTCTAGGCCGGCCTGACGCAACGCAGCATCCAGCTTGCCGGCCTGTAGCAAATGGCGCAGCACACAGATATATACTGGCATCTGCACCTTGACGCCAAGCTCAAAATCTTGGGCCTTATACGGGCTGCTGCTGGTCTTATAATCAATCAGCACAAACAGCAGTTCATCCCCCCGATGCGCCACATCGACCCGGTCAAATGTGCCGCGCATCCAAATATCAGACCCATCCGGCAGCGTCAGCGGCACACGCTCGAACTGCCATTCACGCAGCAGCGGCCAGCGCTCGACATCTGCCAGTTCCTTAAATTTTTCGGTCAAGGCGTTATCCCCCGCAAAGTCCTGCCGGATAAACCCTTCGATTTCGGTGGCTTTGCGCCGGCGCTCCAGCTGCCACGCCACCCCATCGGCAAAGGCCGCCCACTGTGGCGCAGAATCCAGCAGCTCGGGCAGGTGGCGCAGTGTGAGGGCAAGCGCCGCCTCAGCACTATCGGGGTGAATCGACAGCCCCGCCTGCATAAACTCGCCATACAGCATGTTCATCACATGATGCACCACGATGCCGATTGCGCGGATGTCGAATGTGTCCTCGACCTCCTGCCATTCCTCCAGTTTGAGCACGCGCTGGGCAAAAAAGCGATACGCAGACGCGCCAAGTGCCTCCAGCGCACTCACGCTCCACTGCGCGCCTTCTCCATACCGCTGCGCAAAATCATCGGCCCACGGCGTTAGCCCAAGGTCGCCGGTATGCTCATCCCATGCCACTGCCTCATTCCAACGGTCACGCTGAACCGCACTGGTCAGGCGGACACGCTCTAGATAGCCCGGTTGCAGCTGCTCAAGATAGGCCGCATACCCCCCCCACCGAGGATTATTCCCGTCGGCCACCAGCGCCAGCGCCAACTCGCCGCTGTTGACCACCTGCTCAAGGTCGGGCGCATCCCCCTGACGGACACGCAGCAGCGCACCCTGTGGCACAGTGCTAAACACGCCCCGCACCGCCCGCCACAAATAGCTGGCCGGCCATTCGGCGCTGTTTTGCATATAGGGCCTAGACAGCGTCAAGGTCTCACGGGGCAAACCAATCAACTCGTAAAACACCCCTTCGTCGCCAGAACGTTCCGTCCGTGTGGCCAACCCAACCGGATAACCCAACGCGGCCAAACGCGCCGTGATGCTTTGGCGCTCATGGTCTAGATACAGCGGGTCATCGCTGGTCTTGGCCGGAAACAGCCCCTCGGATAAGCCCGTGATAAACACATGGCGATGCGGCAGGCCGCGCGCTTCAGTCACCAGTGTAATCAGCACCCGCCCAGCTCTACCGCTCACATCTCGCAGCGTCACCGAAGCGAGGGCAGCGCGCAAGTCGCTCAGGAACACCTCGCGGGGCATCAGTTCATCTCGATGTGTCGCCCACCCTACCACCTCATAGGCATTCAACAGCTGACGCAGCGCCTGCTTAAAGGCACGCAGCGCTTCAAGCTCGCGGCTGCTGTCTGCGCCAGACGCTAGGCGACGCACAGCATCCACAACGTTGAGCGAATAATTCAGGCGGACAGGGTCTGTGCTGGCCTCACCATCATTGCCAAACCACTCTTCCACCTGCTGCACATAATGCCGCAAGCTGGCCTGCTCTGGCAGCGACAACGCAGCAAAAAAGGCCGACAGCCGCCGGTGATAGACCTCTGCCATCTGCCCATCCAGCAAAGGGTCTAATTCGTTCCCTTGCTCGTCTCGCTCTGGGCGAGTGGCCGCGGTCACAGCAGTTAGCCAATCAGCCTTGCCGCTGATTAGCTTAAACCGCTGCCCCATCTGCTCCAACAAGCCAGCATCAAGCGCGTCGTCATCCGCCAAACACACATAGGGGGAATACAGCACCTCGAGCACATCCCGCAGCGGGAAGTCATCTTCGTGCAGGCGCAGCAGCCCCTCCACAAACACCCCCAGCGGATGCTCGGTCAGCGGCTGCCCATAATGCGCCACTACCGGAACCCCCAAGGCGCGCGCCTCGGCTTGCAGGGCCGGCCCATACATGGCCCAATCCCGCACAGCCACCATCACATCATCGGGGCGGCACGTGGCATCCACAGACAGCAGCGCGCGAATACGGCGCATCACCGCACGCGCCTCCAACGTGGGGTTAGCTGCCTCGATAAAGGTCAGCGCATCATCCGTCAGTGGGATGCGCTGCGGCTCATCGCTAAAGGCGTGGTTGACCACATGTTGCAGCGAGGCCGAAGCAAACGGGCGCGGGGCTAAAAATTCTTCAATCACCGGTGGGCCGTCCTGACGTTTGAGCAGGGCAGCGGCCTGCTCTACACGCCGGTTAACCCGTTCTGGCATCTGCGACAGCGTCACCAGCGTCTCGTATTGGAAGGCGAAGGCGCGAATCAAATCGGCCTGTACCACACTCAGTTGGTCAAACCCATCTACCACCAGCAGGTCAAGACGGGGGTCATATCGCGGATTTTGCAGCATCTCCAGCGCCAGCCACCCCAAGCCTTCCACATCCGCCAGCGGCACGCCGTCATGGTGCTGATGCTCTTCACGCTTTAGCGCATGTTGATAGGCCATATACATATCGGCCAGCTCACGGTCTTTGGGGGTACTGGCCACCAAGCCAAAGTGCTCTGGCATCACCCGCCCCGACTTCAACTCGTCAATCAACCTGCCAACCAGCTGGGCAAACCCCAGCGTGCCGCCAATTGACGAGAACAAGCTGCTGGGGTGCTGCTCTAGGGCCTGCCGGATGGCATAGCGCAGCAGGATGGTACGCGCCATCCCCCCGACCTCGTAAATCGGCTGGTGCGCGCCCAACAAAATCCGGTCATACAGGGTATAGAAGTTGAACAGCTCCACATTAAACAGTGGAGTCTGCCCACCTGCTTCAATCAGACGCTGACGCAGCGTAAACTCCTGCCGAGCCGTGGGCAGCACCACCCACACCCGCGCCAACGGGTTAGCGACGCAGCGCTGCAAAATGGCCTCAATCACCCGATGGGTTTTGCCAGCACCCGCCGGCGCACGCAGCAGCGTTAGAGACACGGCTCAGTTCCGCAGATGGCTAACGATGGTGGCCGCAAGCGCTGGCTCAATACGCTGTTTGGCCATATAGCCGGCGCGCAGGCGCTCCAGCAGCGTCTCGAGCGTGGCCGAGGGCAGTTTGGGCTGCTTCTCGGCAATTGTGGCCCGCCCAACCAGCACCACCACGCCAAAAATGGCATCGGTCTGTACCCCGCTTTTGGCCAAGGTCTCTTTGATGGCCTTCATGTCGGCCACGCATTCGCGCGTGGCATCAAACCCCGCCGGAAGCCATGTGTCATCCGGAGACGGCTTCAGCCAGCGATCCCCCTCGTGCAAGAACGTGCCGCTGCGCTCCACAATCCGAAACACCAAAACCCCGGGCGGGCCAATCAGCACGCCGTCCACGTAATAACGCACTTTGTTGATGTTGCGAATAAACGTGTAGCTGTCGTCCAACGCCGGCATCATCACATCCCCAACACGCTGTGCCAACGGGTTATCTCGCCGAAAGGTCAGGCCGCGCACCACCGCCGCCAAACCGATTACCCCCAGCACCACCCCCAGCGGGGTAAATAACCCAGCAGCGGCTTGCAAGGTGGCCTCTGCCGATGATCCGGGCGCGGCGAGCGGCAGTCGGGCCAGCAGCTGGGCCAGCGTCACCAGAAAGATACCAAAAGCCGTCCCTGCTGTACCAAAGACGATGAACTGGCGGGCCTGACGTGAAATAGCGCTCTTGGGGGCGATGTTTTTCATA
>DAOUCZ010000056.1:0-6702 GCA_034431675.1 Anaerolineae bacterium
GCGTGGCTCGGCAAATGCGCTGCCGCCCGGCAGCACAAAACCGACCGTCTCAAAGCCATACGCTGCCGCAAAATACCCCAACGTCTCGTGATTGGTCACCAAAACGCGGCGCTCAGCCGGAATCGACTCAATCAGCGGGTGCAGGGTGTCGGTCATCAGGTCGGCCAGCGCATAGATGTACTCTTCGGCATTCGCCGCATATTGTTCGGCATGGTCGGGGTCAAGCTGGCCCAGCACATCACGGATGGTCAGCACCCAGTAATACACGTTATATGGGTCTGACCACACATGCGGGTCGCACGCGCCCGCTTCATGTTGATGCCCCGTGTCTCCCTCATCGGCATGGTGGTCATGCGCGCCGCACGAGATGTCGTGCAGACGCCCCAGCGTCTCGCCCCCTGCTACGCGCGGCGACGCGCTCAACATGCCGTTCTTAACCGCGTCCACTTGGGCTATATAGGCATCATAAGCCTCACACAGCGCGTCAAAGTCAAGCATCAGCTCGCCCTCGTGCGCATGGTCATGGTCATCGGCGTGCTCGCCCTCATGCTCATCAGCGTGGCCATCCTCATCGGCGTGCTCGCCCTCGTGCTCATCGGCATGGTCATGCGACGCCCCAAACGCGCGCATCGGCACACAGGCCGAGGCCTCCACAATCGGCACATCCCCGCCGGCATTCTCGATGGCCTCAAGCAGCGCTTCCTCGAAATTTGCACCCGCCACAAAAATCACGTCCGCGTCAGCCAACGCGCGCAAATCCCGCGCCGACGGCTCATAGCTGTGCGGGTCTGCCCCCAGCGGGACAAGGCTGGTCACCTCCACTTGATTTAACCCGACATTGGCCACCACATCCGCCAGAATCGAGAAACTGGCAACCACCTTCAGCTTATCACCATGGGCCTGCGCCCCCACCACCACCGACATCAACATCAGCAGGGTCAGCCCCGCCAAAACCACGCGCTTCATGTACATCACACCTCTTATTGAGACTTGCTATCATTTAGAGTGTACGAATCGTCGGCGTCGGCGTCAAGCGTGGTTTGCCCAATGAATACACACAGGCGGGGAAACCCCCACAATCTGCGGCTCACCCGTTCCTTACCTTGACGCTTGCGGGTGTTGCCACTACAATGGCGCGCACTTGTCCCACAGGGAGCCAAGTTGATTCGGCATGTTTGAAGGTCTTTCTAAGCGCCTACAAGAGACGTTTGACCGCCTAGGCAAAGGCGGCAAGGTCACAGAAGAGCATCTCAACACCGTCATGCGTGATGTGCGCATGGCGCTGCTGGAGGCTGATGTGGCCCTGCCGGTTGTCAAGGATTTCGTCAACCGTGTGCGCGAGCGCGCCATCGGCGCGGAAGTGCACAAAGCCCTGCGCCCTGCGCAGCAGGTGGTCAAAATCGTTCACGAGGAACTGACCGCCACGCTGGGCGAGCCGGGCCGCCTGAACTTTACCACGGGCAGCAAGCCGCACGTCATCATGTTGGTTGGGCTGCAAGGGTCTGGCAAGACGACCACCGCGGCCAAGCTGGCAACCCATCTGCGGCGCGAGGGCCGTCAGCCCTATCTGGTGGCGTGCGATACCTATCGCCCCGCCGCGGTTGACCAGCTCAAGACGCTGGGTAAGCAGATCGGCATTCCGGTCTATGAAGAAGGGACGGCAGCTCAGCCCATCGACATCGCCAAACGCGGCGTCGAAGCCGCCAAGCAGGCCAACGCCGCGGTGGTCATCATCGACACGGCGGGCCGCCTGCAAATCGACGACCAGCTCATGGGCGAGCTGGAAGAAATCAAGCGCCGCACCACCCCGTCTGAGGTGATTTTGGTGGCCGATGCTATGACCGGTCAAGAGGCTGTCAACATCGCGCAGGGGTTCAACAGCCGTGTGGGCATCACCGGCCTGATCCTGACCAAAATCGACGGCGACGCCCGCGGCGGCGCGGCCATCTCGATGCGCGCGGTGACCAACGTCCCGATCAAGTTCCTCGGCACGTCCGAGAAGATGGACGGGTTCGAGGTGTTCCACCCCGATCGGTTGGTTGACCGTATCCTCGGCATGGGCGACATGATGTCGCTGATTGAGAAGGCCGAAGAACACTTTGACGAGGCGGAAGCCGCAAAGCTGCAAGAGAAACTGCTGAAGAACGAGTTCACCCTTCAGGATTTTCTTGAACAACTTCAACGCATCCGCAAAATGGGGCCGCTGGGCCAAATCATGGGGATGATCCCGGGGATGAGCAAGGTGCAGATGTCTGGCCAGCTGAATGAGCAGGACATGCAAAAGCGCCTAAAGCGCGTCGAGGCCGTCATCTTCTCGATGACTCCCAAAGAGCGCCGCAACCCCAAAGTGCTTAATGCCAGCCGCCGCCGCCGCATCGCCGCTGGCGCAGGCTTACAAGTGCGTGACGTCAACGAAGTCCTCAATCAGTTCCAGAAGATGCAGGACATGATGGCCCAGATTCGCAAGGGCAAGTTCCCCAAACTCCCGGGGATGCCCAACCTTTTCGGATGACACGCAGCCCATCGCTGCGCGTGAACAACTACTAAGGAGCAGTACAAGCATGTTGCGTATTCGGTTTCAGCGCGTGGGTTCCAAGCGCCAGCCTTCCTACCGTCTGGTTGTGATGGATCAGCGCGTCGCCCGTGATGGCGGCGTGGTGGAGAACATCGGCTTTCACAACCCCCGCACCCGCCCGGGCACCGATGAGGTGAACTTTGAGCGCGCCCTGTACTGGCTGAGCGTTGGCGCTCAGCCGACCGAGGCCGCCGCTGGTGTGCTCAAGCGCACCGGCACGCTCGACCTGCTGGCCCGCCTGCGCAAGGGCGAAAGCCTCGAAGCGCTGGCCGCCGAAGGCGCTGCCAAGAAGGCCGCCGCCGCGCCGGTCAGCCCGCGCACCAGCTACCCCGCACCGGTCACCAAGGGCGAGTAAGCCCCCCAACCGCACACGGCGCTGCACGGCTCAGCTTTCTCTGAGGCCGTGCAGCCCACCCCACAGATAGAGAGCGTGCCTGTATGGAAGAACAACTCGTCCGTTACATCGCCGAGTCGCTGGTCGAAAAACCGGACGCCGTGCAAGTGCGCCGCAAAGACCTGCGTGATGCCGTAAAAATCACCCTCAAGGTCGCACCCGAAGATATGGGCCGGGTCATCGGCAAACAAGGCCGCATCGCCAACGCCGTGCGTGCGCTGCTGCGCGTGGTCTCGCGCGATAAAAACGTCCTGCTCGAAATTGATTAGCCCCCGCGCATGACTCCCCCAATCAACGTTCAATATCTCCAGCTGGGTGACATCCTGCGCCCCCACGGCGTGCACGGCGAAATGCGCGTGCGCGTGCTGACCGCCTATCCAGAGCGCCTGCCCAAGCTCAAGCGGGTCTATCTGGGCGTCAGCCCCACCGACCCCAAACCAACCCCCTATACCGTCGCACGGGTGCGCTTTGACCGTCAGTATGCCCTGCTGACGCTGAAAGAGGTCAATGACCGAGACGCCGCCGACCTGCTGCGCGGCCTCAGCCTGCTGGTGGCCATCACAGATGCCGTCCCGCTTGAAGAGGGCGAGGTCTACCTATTTCAGGTAATTGGGATGCGCGCCGTCACCGAGGACGGGCAAGACCTTGGCGAAGTCATCGACGTGGCCGAGACCGGCGGCAACGACAATTACATCATCAAAAGCGCCGAGTTAGGCGAGTTTGCCCTCCCCGACATCCCACAGGTTATCCTGCGCATCGACACCGAAAAGCGTCAACTGGTTGTGCGCCTGATGGAAGGCCTGCTGCCCGATAAAAAACCACGGATGCGCAAGCGCCATCAGCCGTCCTCACAAAACCCATAAGCACGCCCATCCCCAAACCCGTTACAATACACATCACCCATCCGCCGATGTGAACGGGACTCGCGGGATACCCATGGAAGAGAATGCTTATTGGCTGGGCTTCAGCCGCATCAGCGGCATTGGCCGCGTCACCATCGAAAAGCTGCGCGCGGCTTTTGGGACATTAGAGCGGGCATGGTCTGCCCCATTAAACGTCCTGCGCAGCGCCGGCCTTGGCGAGCATCTGGTCGGGCGGGTGATGACCGCCCGCCGTGAGCTTGACCTCGCTGCCGAACTCGCGCGCATCAAAGCCCTCGGTGCACACCTCAAAACCCTTGCCGACGCCGATTATCCGGCACTGCTGCGTCCGCTGCGCGCCGCGCCGCCTGTCCTATACATCCGCGGCAGCCTCACCCCCGCCGATGACCGAGCGCTGGCAGTGGTCGGCACGCGCAAAGCCACCCGCTATGGCAAAGACATCACCACCCAGTTTTGCAGCGTCATCGCACAGGCCGGCGTGACCATCGTCAGCGGGCTGGCCATCGGCATAGATGCGGCAGCCCACATCGCCGCGCTCGATGCCGGCGGACGCACCCTCGGCGTGCTCGGATGCGGGATTGATGTGGTCTACCCACGGGAGAACGCTGCGCTGTTCCACCGCATCCTCGACAACGGTCAAGGGGCGCTCATCACCCAATATCCCCCCGGCACCCGCCCAGATGGGACGAACTTTCCACGCCGCAATGCCACGCTCAGCGGGCTGGCGCTGGGCGTGTTGGTGACCGAAGCACCCGCCAAAAGCGGCTCACTCTCCACGGTTGGCGCGGCGCTAGACCAAGGGCGAGACGTGTTCGTCATCCCGCACAGCCTGCACAACCAAATGGGGACGGGCGGCAACCTGCTGATACGAGACGGAGCCAAGATTGCCCTCGAGCCGCGTGATGTTCTGGATGAGCTGAATATCAGCGTTGAACTGCTGACGACACGAACCGCCACAGAACGCATCGCCCCCGACTCGCCGCAAGAAGCCCATGTGCTGGCCCATCTCAGTGATGCCCCGCTCCATGTCGATGACCTTGCCCGTGCCACCAGCCTCTCAATCCCAGAACTCAGCACCATTTTGACCCTGCTCGAATTAAAAGGACTTGCGCAACAAGTAGACCACATGCAATATTGCGCGATGTCCTAAGTGTTTTCAGAGCTAACCATAAAGGCAGTACAACCGTGAAGCATTACTATGCGATGATTTTGGCAGGCGGGGGGGGCACACGCTTGTGGCCGCTCAGCCGCCAGAACAACCCCAAGCAGATGCTGGCACTGACCGAGGAACGCACCCTGTTCCGCATCGCGGTTGACCGCCTGACCCCGCTGTTCGAGCCAGAACACATCTTTGTCGTCAGTGGGCCGCGCCTCACCCCCACCCTGCGTGCCGACGCCCTGCACATCCCCAGCGAAAACTTCATCGTCGAGCCATACGCCCGCGATAATGCCGCTGCGGTGGGGCTGGGCCTTGCCGCCATCTCTGCCCGCGACCCCGAAGCCACCGTGGTGCTGCTCACCGCCGACCATCACATCGCCTCGGCAGAAAAGTTCCTCAACGCCCTCAGCACCGCCTATGAGGTGGCCCAAGATGGCTTCATCGTCACCTTGGGTATCCAACCCACCTACCCCTCCACCGGCTTTGGCTATATTCACCGCGGCGAGCGCCTGCAAGAACGCAACGGACTGCAAATCTATCGCTCTTTGGGGTTCAAAGAGAAGCCCAGCGCCGAAATCGCCCTTCAATTCCTCGCCGATGGCTCGTACAGTTGGAACTCTGGCATGTTCATCTGGCGCGTCAGTAAGGCCCTAGACGAGTTCAAGCGTCAGCAGCCAGAGATGCACAAACTGCTGCTTCTGCTTCAGCAAGCCTTTGCCCACACCCGCGATGATGAAGTACTGGGGCGGGTATGGGAACAAATGCCGCGCAAATCCATCGATTACGCCATCATGGAAGGCGCTACCGATGTCGCCGTCATCCCAGTAGACATCGGTTGGAGTGATGTCGGCAGTTGGTCATCGCTGTACGAAGTGCTCAAGCTGGACGAAAAAGGCAACGGCTCGCGCGGCAGCGCCGATAACCTGATGATTGATACCACCCAAACCCTCGTATTCAGTGACAAACTAACCGTCACAATCGGGCTGGATGGCATCGTGATTGTCGATACCCCCGATGCCCTGCTGGTCTGTCACCGCGACAAAGCACAGGACATCAAAAAGGTGATAGAACACCTCAAGGCCAACAACAATAACCAATACCTGTAAACCAGCCCCCACAAGAGACCTGATGGAAGCCTACTGCCTAAAGTGCAAGACCAAACGGGAGATGCTCAACCCCACCCCCGTCTATAACCAGAACGGATCTGCGGCCACCACCGGCCCATGCGCGGTTTGCGGCAGCAAATTGTTCAAGATGGGCCTGACCGACGCACACGCCACCCTTGTCAAACCCACACCCACCGCCAAAACCAAAACCGCCCCAACCAAAGCCAAAACCAAAACCACCGCGGCAAAAACCAGCACCACCAAAAGCAAAACCACCGCAGCCAAGGGCAAAACTGCCGCAGCAAAAACCAGCACCACCAAGGGCAAAACCACCAAAACCACAGCCCCTACACGCCGCAGCGGCAAGCTGGTGATTGTAGAATCGCCAGCCAAAGCCAAAAGCGTCGGGCGCTATCTGGGTGCAGGCTACACGGTCAAGGCTTCCAAGGGCCACGTACGCGACCTATATAAAAGCAAGCTGTCGGTAGACCTCGACAACGCTTTTACCCCCACCTACACCGTCCCCATCGACAAGAAAGCCACCGTCACCGAGCTGCGCAAGGCCGCCGAGACCGCCAGTGAAATCT
>DAOUCZ010000057.1:0-11896 GCA_034431675.1 Anaerolineae bacterium
TGAGGCGGGGGAGGTATCGCCTCCCCGCTAAACCGCCTCGCCCAAGCCCCTGTCTCCCACGCGGAGGCGGGGGCTTTTTGCGCGCCCCAACCCATATGTCATTTTGCGGACTGGCTAGTTTGCATTTTGGATATTCGGTACAATAGCTTTGTCGCCATATAAAGTAAAAGAATTGGGCGTTTTGCCCGAAGGAGTTTTGGAAACAATGTATTATGTTCAGCGGGGTCAAATCCCCCACAAGCGCCATACCCAGTTCCGCAAACCAGACGGCAGCTTATATCGCGAAGAGGTGATGGGCCTAGAGGGGTTTCACGGCATCCAATCGCTGCTGTATCACGTGTTCCTGCCCCCGCGCGTGATGCACACCGAGTATCTGGGCGATGTGAAGCCCGAATATGTGCCGTTTGGGGCGCTGCGCCACCGCGCTTTCAAGACGGTGGACGTGCAGGCCGGCGGCGATCCGGTCAGCGCTCGGCGCACCCTGATGGGCAACAAGGACGTGACGCTGGGGGTGGCCCGCCCAACCGCCGCGATGGACTATTTCTATCGCAACGCGCAGGCCTACGAGGTGTGGTATGTGCACGAGGGCGCGGGCACGCTGTGGAGTCAGTTTGGGCGGCTGGAGTTCAGCGCCGGCGATTATCTGGTCATCCCCTATGGCACGACGTGGAAGATGGACACCCACCACCCGGGCGAGGCGCGCTTTTTCGTGATCGAATCCCCGACCGAAATCCACCCCCCCAAGCGCTATCTGAACAAGGTTGGGCAGTTTCTGGAGCACGCCCCCTACTGCGAGCGTGACATCCGCGTGCCAGAGTTTGTCGGGCCGTTCACCGACAAAGGCGAGTTTGAGGTGCGCGTCAAGGTGCGCGATGGCGTCACCCGCCACATCCTCGACCATCACCCGCACGACGTGGTGGGCTGGGACGGATGCCTGTATCCGTGGGCCTTCAACATCGCCGATTTCGAGCCGATTACCGGGCGCATCCATCAGCCGCCGCCGGTGCACCAGACCTTTGAGGGCTGGAACTTTGTGGTGTGTTCATTTGTGCCGCGCCTGTTCGACTATCACCCCGAGGGCATCCCCGCCCCCTATAACCACAGCAACGTCAACAGCGATGAGATGATTTACTACTGCGACGGCAACTTTATGAGCCGGCGCGGCATCGAAAAGTACGACATCACCCTGCACCCGTCTGGGCTGCCACACGGCCCACAGCCCGGCGCCACCGAAGCCAGCATCGGCGCGGTCGAAACGCGCGAGCTGGCGGTGATGGTCGATACCTTTAACCCGCTGCACCTGACCACTGATGCGCTGGAGCTGGAAAAACCCGAGTATCAGGCCAGTTGGATTGACCCGAATTGGGAATAAAACGGGGCGGCCCGGGCCGCCCCTCTATCCTGCGCCAAGCTAGGGGGTGTGGAGGTCAATCTGATCGATGATGTCGGTGAGTTTGTCCCGCAGGCGTCTCAGGTCATCAAGGCCGGCGGCCTCGTGCACAAGGCCGGCAATAAACAGCTCTGGGATTTTGACCGCCTGCGCTTGCAGCTGACGCCCGTGCTCGGTCAAGCGCACCACCACCTTGCGCTCATCCGCATCAGAGCGCTGACGCATCACCAGCCCCTGCGCCTCCATGCGCTTGAGCAGCGGCGTAATGGTGTTGGTATTGAGCAAAAGCCGGTCGGCAATCTCGCTGACGATGGCTTCGTCGTGCTCCCACAGCACCATCAGCACCAGATACTGCGGATAGGTCAGGCCCAGTTGATCGAGATGCGGCTGATAAACCCGCACAAACAGCCGCGACGCCGCGTATATCGGGAAGCACAGCTGATTGTCCAGCCGCAGTCGTTCATCAATCATGGCGTTCTATCCCCCAACGTCCCATAAACGGCCTGCCCCACCAGCACAGATACAAACCGCCCTTATTGTATGGCCTGTGGCCCAAAAATCCGATAGGCGCACCTGCTCAGGCTGCGCCAGCGCGCCGCTGCTTCCAGCCGCTGTACCACGCCTGCCATGCCCCAGTTGACCACAGCGCCCACGCCACCAACACCGGCTGAAACAGCAGACGAATAGCCCGCGCCTCGTCGGTGTTCATGCCAAAGCCGTCCACCCGATTGACGTACTGCGAGATGTTGCCCGGGAAAATCGCCACAAAAAAGGCCGCCGTCACCCAGCCCACCAGCACCCGATAGCGCCCGGGCACAATCAAGACCGCGCCCAGCACCAGCTCCACAATCCCCGACAGCACCACCACCAAATCGGCATCCAACGGCACCCACGTCGGCACTTGCGCCAAAAACTCGGTGCGCGCAAACGTCAGATGCCCTGTGCCGGCCAGCAGCAAACTGAGGCCCAACAACACCCGAAACACGGTCTGGATCGCGCTGGTCGATGGCGCGCCGCTCTGTTTGCTCATAACATCTCCTCGCTGAGGATTAAATCTATCACGATTATATCGCATGCGATATAAAAGGCAAGATAGGTTTATCTTGGGCGACAAAAAGCCCCTTCTGCGGATGGAGAAGGGGCTGATGGGGGTGTAGGGTAGGGGTTTAGGCGCGTGCGGCGGCTTCTTCGTCGGCCAGCAGCTGTTGAACGGCAGCCAGCACCCGCTCGTGAATCACCCCGTTAGTGACAATCATGCCGTGGTTGGGCAGGTTGCGCCCGCGCGTAAAGTCGAGCGGCGAGCCGTCCACGTCGCTGACGCGCCCGCCGCCGGCCAGCACCAATGCCACGCCCGCGGCGTGATCCCATGCCGCATGGGGGCGACCGCTGCCGGTGCGCGGCAGGCGCAGATAGAACTCGCCGTCGCCGGCGGCGATGCGGGCATATTTCTCCATGCTGTCGATGCGCTCAAACGGTGATTCGACAAGGCCGGCATACTCGCGCACTTTGGCCATGCGGTCAAACGCGCCGTGCGATTTATCGACGCTCTCAAGGATGCGCACCTGCGCTGGGTCACTGACGGTGCTGGCGCGCACGCGCGTGGGGCTGCCGCCGGCCATCGGCTCAATCCAGACCTCGCCGGCCCATGTCCACAGCAGCGCGCCGCCCTCATAGCCCGGATAGCCCGGGCAGCCCATCACCCCGCCGACCGGCTGCCCCTCCTCCAAAATCCCGACCGCCACCGCGTAATGCCGCATGGCCAGAAAGCCCTTTGTGCCGTCAATCGGGTCAATCACCCATGTGCGGCGGGCGCTGGCGGTTTTGCCATAATCCAGCCAACCCACCACATCCTGCTCACTGACCTCACGCCCCAGCGTCTGGCCAATCAGGCGAGTGATTTCGGCACGCTGCGCGACATCCACTACTTCTAGAAACTGTGCGCCCGATTCTTCGGCCAACACCGCATCGGCGGGAAAGGCGCGGCTGATGGCTTCGCCAATCAGCGCCTGCGAGCCATAATCGGCAATCGTGACCGGCTCAGCGCCGGTTTTCTCGTTGGCCACAAGGTGATGCTGTTGGACGGTGCGGCATAGGGCGGCAGCATGGCGCACCGCCTGCTTAATCGGCTCAAGGTTCACGGGCAGAACTCCTATCTGACGGTTATTCGATATAGCCCAGCGCGCGCAAATGCTCCAGCATTTGCGGGGTGAGCGCGGCATCTTGCGCCAGCGCCGCCAGCGCATCACGCTGCTGAGAGGCTTCGTTCACAAATTGGTCAATCAGCCCGCGCAGATGCCCAACCGCCAGCGGGTGCTGACTGGCAAGGTTATGCTGCTCGTGCGGGTCGCTGACAAGGTCATACAGCGCATCAACATCCCCGCCCACCAGCGTCAGCTTGCGGCTGTCGTGATAGACCGCGCGCCGCACCTGTGTCAAGCCCAGCGCCTCAATCAGCGCCGGATTGCGATAGCGCATCACGCTCAAGAAGGTTTGTGGGGGGAAGGCCTCGCTGTAGGCGGTATCATGCTCGGCCTCGGGATGCCAAAGCGCCAGCGGGTCATCGGGGCGCACGCCGGCAGCGGACAGCAGGGTGTGATAAATGCGGCGGGTGCTCAGGTTGATAGACAAGCGCTGGCCATGATGCGCCCCGTCGGGCGACGAGATAATCAGCGGCACATGCACCAGCTCTTGATTGACCACAAAACTGTGCCCAAAGTAGCCGTGGTCGCCGTGGCCCTCGCCATGGTCAGAGGTGATGACCACCAGCGTATCCTTCAGCGCGCCAGACTGCCCCAACCAATCAAACAAACGAGCCAAGGCGCGGTCTTGGGCATAGATTTCGGCATCATAAAACGCCTCTAGGGCGTGGTGCTGCCAGTCTTGCAGCGGCTGCTCCACCGGGCTGGCCCAGCGCGCCGCATCAGCGTTGAACTCGGCCATATAGCGATAGGACGGCTTATCCAGCCGCGGGGCGATGTGGCGCAGCGCATCAGAGGGCGGTCGATAGGGCAGGTGTGACCCCATCAGGTTCAGAAAGGCAAAGACCGGTTGCCCCTGCCCCCCAGCCCGCTGCCGCTGCAAATAGTCGGTCAGGTCATTAATCGAGTCGGGGCTGCTGCCCTTATAGTTGATGATGCGCGTCCACAGCGGGGTGAGCAAGGGATGCAGCGACATGCGAAACAGCCAATCGCGCTGGGCAAACTGGTTGCCAATCTGGCGCGCGGCCTTGCGCCATGCGCCAATCAGCGCATCCCCGGCCGCGCCCCACGAGCGCTCAAACGGGCGGTTGATCGCGCCGCCGGCATAGTTATAAAAACGGTCAAACCCGCGCGTCAGCCCGTGATTGAGCACCCCGACCAGCGGATTGTTGCAAAACCCCACCGTGTGATAGCCGGCGGCGCGCACCTGTTGGGCCAGCGTGGGCACGCGCTCAGACAACACGCGGTGCGCCTCGGTCAGCCCGTGGGCAGAGGGGTACACACCGGTGAACATCGAAGCGTGCGAGGGCACAGTCCACTGCGCGGCAGACACCGCGCGGTCATACACCGCCGCGCGCGCCGCAAACCGATCAAGCATCGGAGACGTCTCGCGCGGGCCGCCATACAACGACAGGCGGTCACGGCGCAGGGTATCAAGGACAATCAACAGCAGATTGGGTTGGGGCATGGGGACTCGCAAACGGGGCTGTAAGACAACCGCAAAACTCGGGCCGTCGGCCCATCCATCGTAGCACCGCCCCCGCCCCGCCGACAAGCGCCGATTCCCCACCGGCGCGCTGCTGCCCCGTTAAACCCCGATGTCCCACACCGACAGCTCGGCCATAAAGTGGTGCGCGGTCATGTCAAGGTGGATGGGGGTGATGCTGGCATAGCCGCGGTGCACCGCCCACACATCTGTGCCGATGGTGTCGTACACCCCGCTGGGCGTCGGGCCGGTGATGCGATACGTGCTGCCGTCCTCGCTGGCAATCAGCTCATCAAAATAGATGCGCACGCCCTGCCGTGCCAACCTCAGCCCCTTGACGCGCGGCACATTGGGGATGTTGACGTTGAGGATGGTCAGCGGGGGCATCGGGTGGGCCAGCGCCGCCCGCGCCACCTCGACCGCTACCCGCGCCGCCTCGGCATAGTCAGCGGGGTCGTTGGCCTCATAATTCTCCAGCGAAAACGCAATCGACTTGACCCCCGACAGCGCCCCCTCTAGCGCCGCAGACACCGTGCCGCTGTAGGTGATGTCCTGTCCCATGTTGCCGCCGCGGTTAATCCCGCTCACCACCAAATCGGGCGGCCAATCGGCCCACACCCCCAACGCGGCCATCGCCACACTGTCCGCCGGCGAGCCAGTGACGGCGGTCGCGGGTGAGCCATCGCGCAGGGTGGTGCGCGCCACCGGTATCTCGTTGTGCAGGGTCTTTTTGTGCCCGCTGGTGCTCTGATTGGTGGCCGGCGCAAACACCGTCACATCCCCCAGCTGACGCATGGCCTGCGCCAGCGCAAAAATCCCGGGGGCGTGCACACCGTCGTCATTCGAGACCAAAATCTTCGTCATCTGTCTGCTCCTGATGCTGATGTTAGGTAAATGATAGCTAGCCCATCACGGGGCTAACCACGTATTAAATAACTATATACAGCATCCTTCCAATTTATCCCTCACTTTTGGGGCGCTAACCTGCCAGATCAACGCAAAACGGACGGCGAACCGTCCGTTTTGGCAGCGAGGCGAAGGGGATAACGCCGCGCTTAAGCCACGCCGCTCAGGCCCGATGGGCGGCGGCTGTGTGTGACCGGCTTGGGGTTCAGGTGCGCATCGGTACTGGCCATCTGATCGCGCGCGTCGTCCACCAACCGCCGATAGGTCTCCTGTGTTTCGTCTACACCAGCCTTCTCAATCACCGGTAGGCTCTCGCCCGAAATCTCCAGCAGGGTGGCAATCTGCGCGCGCATCTGGATGATGCTGGACGTGACATCCGCAAGGCTGATAATCGTCTCGATGTCGGCCACCGACCAATCATGCGGGTGACGATCCAGCACGCAGAACGCCCCCAATGTCTGCCCGTGCACCACAATCGGCGCGCCCAGATAAGACACAAGGTTTAGTTCTTGTACGGCGCGGTTGTCACGCAGAAACCCCACATAGCGCGCATCCCCCACCACCAGCGGCTGACGGTTGCGCACCACATATTGACAGTACGAGTATTCCAGAGAGGTCTGGCGCATCTCGGCAAACGGCGAGGGCAGGCCGAGCGCGCTCTTAAACCACTGGCGATTGGCATCCACCAGCGTAATCAGCGCCACCGGCATGTGCATGGCCGATGCTGCGGCGTTGGTCAGGTTATCGAACATCATCTCCTGCGGGGTGTCCATCAAAGACAACGCGCGCAGGACGGCCAAACGCTTAGGGTCGGCCAATTCGGGTGGAGTAGGATGAGACATGATGAGAGGGGCTTTCTAGAGGCTATGAGGTGCTTCGATTCAAAAAATGCTCGTGTCGGGCACGGAATAAAGGGAAGCACCATCGACAACAGTACTATTGTATCACACCCCGTAACACCAAACCTTAATGGTTTAAGCTTTTTGTCATAACTTTTCAATAATTGTCATACTCTTCTCACACCCGCCCGCCTAAAGGGTTTGAATCGGGATTGGACTGCGTTGGTCTAAGCCACAGGTTTAACATTGTAATCTATTAGAATGCTCGCATCCCCCTAGGCCCATTTATGTCTGCTGAATTCGTAACATCGACCGCCTACAACACCGACCACCGCACCCCGGGACGCTTCATTTGGTCGCACGTGCGGCGTCAGCCGTGGCTGCTGCTGATGATGTTCATCGGTGCGTTTAGCAATGCCGCGCTGGCCGGCGCGCTGCCCTATTTCACTGGCTTGGCCTTCACAGCAGTGCGCGATAACCCAACGGCGGGGGTGCTGCCGCTGGTGGGGTGGTATGTGGTGGGCATTATTGGTTCACAGCTGCTGCGCTCGGTGCTTCAGCTGATGCGCAACGCCAGCGCCGAAACCTATGCCCAGCGGGTGGAGCGCGACGTGCGCGATGAGCTGTATGCCAGCGTGCTGGGCAAAAGCATGACCTTTCACGATCAAACACCGGTGGGCGAGATTATGGCGCGCGTCACCAACGACGTGCGCGAGCTGAACTACTTCATGAACCCGGGGGTAAACCTTGTGGTCGGGTCAGGAATGTTCTTAATTGTCCCAATTATGATTAGTCCGTTTATTCATCCAACACTCATCTGGACGCCGCTGATTTTTGTGATTTTGCACACGGTGGTGCAGGTCTATTTTGTGCAAGAGCTGCACCCGATTGCCCAGCAGGTGCGTGCCAGCTTTGGCCAGATGAACTCGCGCTTGGCTGAGGCCTTGGACGGGCTTCAGGTGATTAAGGGCGCGGCACAAGAGGCGCAAGAGGCCAGCTTGTTTGATGCGCGCGTGGACGAGGTGAAGCGGCATTTTGTGGCGCAGGGCAATGTCGAAGCGCGTTATCTGTCGAACCTGCTGCTGCCGTTGGCGCTGGTGATTGGGCTGATCCATTCGGTGGTGCTGTATGAGCAAGGGCTGGTGACGCTGGGCGACATCGTGGCCTACAATGGCATCATCGGGCTGTTTGGGTTTCCGGTGTTCTCGTCGCTCAACTCGCTGGCGCGCCTTGCGCTGGGCTATGCCAGCGCGGCACGCATTTTGTCCATCATCAACACCCAAACCGACCTTGACCGCAACGAGGGTGGGTACGCCGCACCGATTAAGGGGGCGATAGCCTTTGAGGATGTGACCTTCAGCTATAACCCAGATGACCACACGCCGGTGCTGCGCAACATCCGCTTTGATGTGCGCCCGGGCAAAACCGTGGCGCTGGTCGGGCAGACTGGCGCGGGCAAAACCACCATCACCAAGCTGATTAACCGCATCTACGACGTCAATCAGGGCCGCGTCACCATCGACGGGGTGGACGTGCGCGACTGGAATCTGGCCGCGCTGCGCTCGCAAATCAGCATCATCGAGCAAGACATCTTCCTCTACAGCCGCACGATTGCCGAGAACATCGCCTTTGGCAAGCCAGACGCCACCCCGCAAGACATCGAAGAGGCCGCCCGCAAGGCGCAGGCCCATGAGTTCATCATGACCTTTGAGCACGGCTATCAGACCGTGATTGGGCAGCGCGGGGTCACCTTGTCTGGCGGGCAGCGCCAGCGCCTCGCCATCGCGCGCGCCTTCCTGACCAACCCGCCCATCTTGATTTTGGACGACAGCACCAGCGCCATCGACAGCGCCACCGAGGACAAAATCCAGCGCGCGATTTATGCCGCCGCACAGGGCCGCACCACCATCCTCATCACCCACCGCCTCAGCCAAATCCGCTGGGCCGATCATATCGTGGTGCTGAAAAACGGGCAGGTCGCTGCGCAGGGCAAGCACGAGCAGCTGATGGCCTCATCTGAGGCCTACCGCCGAATCTTTGCTCACTACGAAAGTTCCCCCACTCAGGCCTAAACTAAGCGCGAAAGTCTAGGCTGGTGAGCAGTTCATCAAACTGTGCCAACAGGGCTTGGGGGGTGCTGTCGTTGGTCAGGGTATAGTCTGCCATGGCGATTGGGCCGCCTTTTTCGAGGTTTTCGATCTCGGCCCAATCGCGCTGGCGCGCCTCTTCGGGTGTTAATGGGCGAATCGGGCGGGCAGCAAGGCGCGCATAGCGCAGCGCCCGCCGGCAGGTGATGGCCACCACAATCAGCTCTGCACCCAGCTGGTCTTGCAGCAGTTTATACTCGCTCCACGAATATAGGCCGTCAATCACGATGCAGGCGCGGGTTTGCAGGGTGGCGCGCAGATGCGGCAGGGCGCGCAGCGCAATGGCAGCCATGCCATCACGCGCGCGGAACTCCTCGCGCACGGTGCGCTCGTTCTCGGCATTGATGGACAAGCCGCGCCGCGTCACCTCGTCGGTGACGATGCTGCCGAAGCGAAACTGATAGAAACCGCGCTCTTCCAGCGCCTGCGCCACTGTACTCTTGCCGGCGCCGGGCATCCCGACCAGCGCAAGCGCGCGTGGGCCGTGGGTCTTGGCAGACATAAATCACCTACAAACCTATCAGGGGGACGTGTATATTCGGGCATTATACGCGGTCTGCCCAATAATCACAGACCTGCTCGAACTGCTGACGCCAATAGGCTTCCAGCTCGTCGGGGCTGCCCCCCTCAGCGCGAAAGATGGCAAAATACCCCTGCCCGGGGATGCCCGAATCCTTGCGTACCACCAAAGCGGCAAGGCTGGGCACGCCCTGCGCCTCGTCCTCACGGCTCAGCTGGTCGAGCAGCTTGTGAAAATGCGGCGCACGGTGATGCAGGCGCGCGCTAGTCACCAGCTGGCACAGCTCGGAATAGCACACCGTGCGCCGCTGTTTGGCCAGATAAATCAGGATGGCGCGCATCTCGTCCAGCACCGCGCCCCAATCGGCATGAATCAAGTCATCAGGCATCGCGAATCAACCGCTTTTCTTTGTCGAAGAGCTGAGCCTGCGTGCGCAGCGCATCCACGCGCGCCGCTTTTTCAATCAGCACAATACACCCGTGCAGCAGCAGGCTGTATAACAGTCCCCCCACCACACTGACGCCGTGATAGTACCATTGGGCATAAGTGTATTCCAACTGCTGACGCACCACCCCCATCAGCAGCAGCGCCCCCGCCACCCCTGCCACCACAAACACCCCAAGTATGGCGGGCCAGCTGGGGCGGCGCTCCAACATCTGGATGATGACAAACAGCGTGACCGGAATACCCAGCAGCAGCGGCAGCAGCATCAGCAGGCCGTGAATAGATACCCCCCACACAACAATCAGCAGCAGGGCATACAGCAGTTTGACCCGCCCAGGATAATACAGGTTCAGCGTCAGCACCACCATCAGGCCGGCAAAGCCGATGCCGGCGTGGAAGGCCGCGTCTGCCAGAAGGCCGCTCACGGGCAGGCGGCCCAGCAGGGCGGCAAAGATAAACACCGCCGCCGCCACATTCAACAAGATGCTGCGAAACAAGATGCCGGCCATGGTCTGCGCTCCGTTCCAAAAACACGGTGTGACTGACTCGATTTTATGGGATTTTTGCCAGCTGCGCGTACAGCGCCCGATGTTCGTCTACCATACGGTCAACCCCAAACTGCTGATGCAGGCGGGCCAGCCCCGCCTCGCCCAGCGCACGCCGCAGCGGGGCATCAACCAGCAGGCGGCGGATGGCGCTGGCAAGGGCCGGCGCATCGGCGGGCGGCACGGTCAGGCCGGTTTGGCCGTCCACAATCACCTCGGGGATAGCGCCGGCGGTGCTGCCGATGATGGGCAGGGCTTGGCTCATGGCCTCCAACAGGCTGATGCCAAAGCCTTCCCACAAGCTGGGCATCAAAAACAGGTCGAGGGCGGCCATCAGGCGGTGAGCATCGGTGCGCCAGCCCAAAAAATGCACCTGATCGGTAATCCCCAGCGTTTGGGCCTGCGCGGTCAGCGCGTCCTTCAGCGGGCCGTCCCCCGCAATCAGCAGATGCGCGCTGGGGTGCTCGGCGCGCAGCTGCGCCATGGCCTGCAAGGCATAGGGGATGCCCTTTGGCTCGACCAGCCGGCTGAACAAGCCCAACCACAGGCCATCTGCGGGCAGGCCGGCCACCTGCGCGGTCAATTCGGCGCGCACCGCATCCCGGTCATAACGCGGGGTATCGGGCAGGCCATAATAAATGACGTGCAGCTTGTCGGGCCGCGCCCCTTCGACGCGCACCGCATAACGCTGCACCGACTGCGAGATGCACACGCCGGCGTCCGCCATCCCCCACAGCATGCGCGCCATCAGGCGCAGGGGCAGACGGTCAAAGCGCGGGCTGTCGGTGTGCAAGCTGCGCATCACGCGCCGCACTCCGGCCATCCGCGCCGCCAGCGTGCCATACAGATTGGCGTGAATCAGGTGGGTGTGGACGATGTCGGGCTGAGCGGCCCGCAGCTGCCCAACGAGGCTCAGCAGTGTGCGCGGGGCAAGCGAGCGCGGCAGCGGCACGCTCTCGGTGGGCACGCCGACCGCTGCCGCCTCCTCTATAAACGGGCGAGCGGCGTCGCCGCGCGGGGTGAGGAAGAGAAAGCGGGCGTCGATGCCATGGGCGCGCAAACGCGGCAGTAAATGCAGCAGATGGCGTTCTGCGCCGGCGACTCCGGCAGCTTTGATGATGTGTATCACGCGCATGATGGGCGCAGTTTACTCCTTGGCAGCGGCGGGCGACGGGTGCGCCTATGCGGTGCACATCCACGGGCGACCTTGTACATTTATCATAGCCCGAGCGGCCACACACGGCCATATCGGGCATCAGACCGCCCAAGGCAATCGCTTCAAAATCAGCCATTGGTTCATGAGCGTAGGGGCGCATCGCGATGCGCCCGTCAAGCATCGCAATGCGCCCGTCAAGCATCGCAATGCGCCCGTCAAGTATCGCGATGCGCCCGTCAAGTATCGCGATGCGCCCGTCAAGCAT
>DAOUCZ010000058.1:0-28334 GCA_034431675.1 Anaerolineae bacterium
CGGGTAAGCTGAAGTTTCCACACAAACAGCGACACCGGAGGGTCTTTTGCATGAATAAGTCTGACAAAGAACGGAAGCAAGCGCAAGGGAATTGACCGGTTATGCCGGTCAATATTTATTTGTTCATCGGGGTAAAGCGGCCCAAGGAGTGAGGCGTGATGGTGAAATACGATTTTGCGGGGCGGGTGGCGCTGGTGACCGGCGGCGGCGCAGGCATTGGGCTGGCGGTGGCGCGGGCCTTTGGCGCGGCGGGCGCGGCGGTGTGCGTGATGGATGTCAACCCTGACCGCAGTGAGCGTGCCGCGCAGGCCGTGCGGGATGCCGGCGGGCAGGCCGTGACCTTCGATGGCGACGTGGCCAACCGCTTTCAGGCCTCGGCGGCCATCGAGACGGCGCGCTCGGCGTTTGGCGCGGTGGATTTTTTGGTGAATGCCGCCGGCGTGTTCAAGCAGGCCGAGGCGCTGCTGATGGACGAATGGGACTGGCGGCGCAGCGTGGATGTCAACCTGACCGGCGCGTTTTTTATGAGCCAGCTGCTCGGGCGGGTGATGGCTGACCACGGCGGCGGGGCGATCGTCAACTTTGCGGCGTTGGGGGCGCGGGCGCAGGGCGTGGCGTATGTGGCCAGCAAGGCCGGCGTGCTGGGCCTGACGCAGCAGCTGGCGCGCGAGCTGGCGCGCTATCGGGTGCGGGTGAACGCGGTGCTGCCCGGCGCGCTGGGCGAGGACGACATGCCCGCCGGCGCACCCATCACCGGCACGCCGGACGATGCCGCTCATGCCGCGCTGTTTTTGTGCAGCGAGGCCGCCCGTTTCATCACCGGCCAAGCGCTGACCGTGGACGGCGGCGCGTCGCTGGGGGTGAGTGGGGACGTCCCTAGCCTTTAGACGGCCACGGCGCGATAAACTGCGCGATGCTGCGCAGTGCCTCGCCGAGGCCATCCTCATGGGCGATCTTTTCGCTTAGGGCGCGGGCGTTGGCTTGTAGGGTGGGGTCTTCGGTCACGGTATGGATGGCGCGTGTCAGCGCCTCGACCGTGAGGGCTTTGCGCGGGATGGGCGGGCCTGCCACCCCCAGCTGGTGCAGATGCCGCCCCCAAAACGGCTGGTCGGCGCTGAAGGGGATGATGACGGCAGGTTTGCCGGCCCGCAGGCCAGAGGCGGTCGTGCCCGCCCCACCGTGATGAATCAGGCCGGCCATGCGCGGGAACAGCCAGTGATGCGGCGCATATCCCAGCAGATATAGGTTGGGCGGCAGGTCTGCCGCGCCCAACCCCGCCCATCCGCGCAGCAGCACCGCGCGTTTGCCGCTGCGCTGCACCGCCTCGACAATCAGGCGGGTGGTGTGCTGCGGCCTGCTGTCTGGCATACTGCCAAAACCGATATAGACCGGCGGCTCACCGGCCTCGATAAAGGCGGTCAGTGCCGGCGGGGGCGTCCAGTCGGGGTCGTCATCAAACAGATAGCCGGTCATGCGGTGATGGGCCGGCCAATCGGTGGGCGGCGCAACCACCTGCGGGCTGACGGTGGTCAGGGCGGGGGTGGCGTCCAGCAGGGCGGCATATTGGCGGTAGCGCCCTGCCGACGCGGGCGGATGCTGCGCGGCCACCGCCCGCCGCGGCCCGTCCATCATCATCCAACCCGCCCGCCGCATGATGCCATAACCCATCCGGTTGTAGCGCGATCGAAATGGAAACCATGTCGGCGCAGGCGGCAGCACTGTGCTCAGTTGGCTGGTCGGGTTGAGCGGGGCGGGGTTAATCAGGATGGTCTTGAGCTGATTGGCCTGCAACACACCAAACAGCAGTGCCGCGCCAAACTCCACCGTCAGCAGCACATCCGATTGGCGGGTGGCGGCCAGCACCTCGCGCGCCATCTCGGCCATGATCGGGTTGAGCTTTTGGCGCGCCATCTGCATCTGCCGGAGGATGCCGGCGTCCAGCAGCGCGGCGTTTTGGCGGGTGAACAGGTTGGTATCCGTCTGCAAGGGGTGATAGGCGAGGCCGCGGGCGCGCACCCACGCCTCATACACGCGCGAGGCCACCACCTGCACCTGATGGCCGGCGCGCTGCAAGCCCATCCCCAACACCACGTGCGGGCGGATGTCGCCCCATGTGCCATAGACAAAAATGGTGAAATGCATGATGAGTTCTCCTAACTCTCATTCAAAAAAATACGGCCCTACACCCCTTGATGAGACGATTTGTCATGAATTTTGTAATATGCGTGCTGCTGTCATCATACGCCCAAAAGGGCCGTGTGCACAAACTGCCTAATGCAAACTGTCCTATCGGTGTGGCATAATCTGGGTTCGTTTGTTGATGGATTGAAACAGGTAGACAACCTCATTGGGGGCAGGCGTGGAAACAGCACTCACCGAGCGCAAACCGCTCAACATCATCGTGACCGGCGCAGCAGTCGGCGCTGGGCCAAGCGTTGTCCGTCAGCTGGTGCGGGCCGGGCACAAGGTGGCGGGCATCGTGGGGACGACCGCGGCGGGCCGTCTGATGCGCTCATCTGGGGCGCTGCCGGTGTTTGCCGATGAGGCCCGTGCCAGCGAGATGGCGGCCTTGGCGCGCACCCACAAGGCCGACGCGCTGATTGATTTGGGCAGCGGCGAGGCCAACCAGACGCTGGTCAACCTTGGCTGGGATGCCGACGCGCTGCCGGCGCGCGCGCAGGCCATCGCCGAGGCGGTCAGGACTGCCGGCGTTGGGGTGCTGGTGCAGGTCAGCCACACCTTTGTGTATGGCGACCACGGCGGCCACGGCGATGACAGCCACGGCCACGGGCATCATCACCACCACCTGCTGGATGAGGCCACCAAGCCGGTCACCGGCGGCCACCCACTGCTGAAGGCGGTGGTGAAGGCCGAAAAGGCCGCGCTGGGTGTGGGCGGGGTGGTGCTGCGCGCCGGCTATGGCTATGGGGCGCATTACAGCGCGCTCAAGCAGGCGGCGGCGGCGCTCAAGCGCGGCGCACCCCTGCCCGCCGGCCACGGCGTCACCAATTATCTGTATGCCGAAGACCTTGCCGAGGCCATCCGCCGCGCGGTCGAGGCCAAGCCCGCCGGCGAAATCTTCAACGTCAGCGATGGCTCGCCCATCACCAGCGCGCAGTTTGCCGATGCCTTTGCTGCCGAGCTGGGGGTCAACACGCCGGCCAAGTTCCCTCCGCTGCTCAGCGGTCTGCTGGTCGGCAAGCCGCTGGCCGATTTGCTCGCGCTCAGTGCGCCGGTCAGCATCGACAAAATCAGGCAGCAGCTGGGCTTTGTGCCGTCCTATTCCCTATCCGCAGGTTTTGCCGACGCTCTGCTGACGTGGCGCGCCGCCGAAGCCGTTTAGCCGCGAGGCCGCAGCACGCTCATGACCATTCGCGCCATCCTCTTTGACCTTGACGACACCCTTATCGATTGGTCTGGATTTGAAGGCAATTGGTACGAGATCGAACCCCGCCACCTGCGCTATGTGTATGATTACATCACACAACAGATCGGGCCGATGCGTGTTAATTTCGAGGGGTTTAGCGAAGAGTTCAACCGGCGCAGCCGTGAAGGATGGCGCATCGCGCGTGAGACGATGGTCTCCCCGCACATTGGCCACCTGCTGATGGATACTGCCGCATGGCTGGGCGCGCCGCGTGACCGTCTGCATCTGGATGCGGTGGTGGATGCCTACCGCTGGTCGGTGGTGCCGGGCACCATCCCGTTCCCCGATGCCTATCGCGTGCTGTTTGCCCTGCGCGAGGCGGGGCTAGAGCTGGGCCTGATTACCAACTCGTATCTGCCGATGCGGATGCGCGATGCCGAGCTGCGCGCCCACAACCTGTTGGATTTCTTTCAGCCGCACCGCTACAGCGCCGCCGACATCGGCTATCTCAAGCCGCACGCCAACATCTTTAACGAGGTGCTCAATCGGATGGGCGTTGACGTCGACGAGGCGGTGTTTGTCGGCGACAGCCTAAGCGCCGACATCGTCGGGGCTAAAAACGTCGGGATGCGCGCGGTGTGGCGGATGCATCATGTCAGCAGCACCGTGCCTGATGTGTCGCTGCGGCCCGATTTTGTGGTGCGCACGCTGGACGAACTGCTGACTGTGCTGAAGAATCTGTAAGTAGGCGATGTACGGAGCAATCTCCCTCACCGACCGCAACCTGATTTTGTCGGGCTACACCGGCTCTAATCCGGCGCGCATTGGGGCACAGGTGGCCGAGCGGCTGGCGATGCCGTTTGTCAACTTTGATGTGCTGCTGAGTGAGCGCGCCGGCCTCTCGGGCGATGAGGTGCGGCGCTATTACGGTGAGCGCCGCCTCAAGGCGGTGGAGTCTGACCTTGTGGAAGAGGCGCGCCTGCGCCGTCAGACCGTGGTGCGGGTGGGGGCGCGCACCCTGCTGCATCCCGAGCATCTGGCGCGGTTGGCCGACACTGGCCCGGTGATTGTGCTGACCAGCACGCTGGACGCCATCTTGCGCCGCATCCATATCAGCATGGGCGGGCGCTATGCCGACCCCAACGAGCGCGCCCGTGAGCTGGGTGAACTGCGCCAAGAATGGCCGGTGCGCCAGCTGACCGGCGTGCTGGTGCTGGACGTCACCGACCTCGACATCCCGCAGACGGTGGAGGCGGTGGTCAATGCCTACCGCGAGCGCGCCATCACCCGCGCCTGACACGCCCTCATCCTTGCCCCTCTCCCACAGCAGGCTGCGGCAGGGCAATCGCCTCAAATTTTCTGGTAGGGTCAAAACCTATCGCGATGGGTCTTGTAGGGGCAGTTCGTGAACTCCCCAACGTCGCTGGCGCATCACGATGCGCCCCTACGCTCTCCCCGCCCCAATCAGTCGATTTTATAGTACAATCGTTCGTGATGAACCCGTATTATCGAGTTTTCACTTCCTCCACCCGAAAGAGACGGAGCATACCCCAATGCGCGAAATTACCGTTGCCGCCGTGCAAATGAAGCCTATTGCCGGCGATTTGGAAGCCAACCTGACCAAGATGACCGAGCTGGTCACCACCATCGCGGCCAACCAGCGCGTGGACATCATCGCGTTTCCAGAGCTGTCCACCAGCGGCGGCGAGCTGGGGGTGCGCTTTCCGGAGCTGGCCCAGCGCGTGCCTGGGATGGCCATCAACATCTTGTCGCAGCGCGCGTCGGATTTTGGGGTGTATATCGCCTTTGGCATGGTGACCAAAGAGCGCGTCGAGAGCGTGCTGTATAACTCGGCCATCTTGATTGGGCCAGACGGCGACCTTGTGGATGTGTATAACAAGCTGCACCTGCGCGGCGAAGAGCGCATGGTCTTCCGCGAGGGGTTCAAGATGCCGGTCTCGGAGACCGAGATCGGCACGATTGGCATGATGCTGGGGCACGACCTGAGCTTCCCCGAGGTCTCGCGCTGCATGGCGCTGGAGGGGGCAGAACTGCTGCTGGTGCTCTCCAATTGGGAAGCTGCCGAAATCGGGTCGTGGGGCACGTATCTGCGCGCCCGCGCGCTGGAAAACGGCGTGTTTGTGGTGGGGGTCAACCGTGTGGGCACGGATACCACCCTGCACTACGGCGGCGAAACGCAGATTATCGGCCCGCGCGGGCAGGTGATGGGCACGCTGATTGACCACACCCATCCCGACACCGGCGAGCCGCAGGACGGCTATATCATCGCCAAGCTCAACCTTGATGAGGTGCGCGAAGTGCGCGAAGAGCAGCTGATGATCCAAAACCGTCACCCGATTGTGTATAAGAACATCGTGCGGAAGTATTAGCCATGACCACACAAAACGGGCGTATTGTCCTCATCACCGGCGGCACGGGCAATCTGGGGCGCGGGGTCGCCTATGCCTTTGCCGCGCAGGGCGCACACGTCGCCCTGATTGACCGCGACCCCGACCGCCTTGCTCAAACCGCTGGCGAGCTGCCCACTCCCACTGGCGCGCAGCATGCCGGCTTTGCGGCAGACCTCGGCCAGCCCGAAGGGGTCGAGGCGGCCTTTGAGGCCGTGCTGGCCCGTTTTGGCCGCATCGACAGCGTCATCCACACGGTGGGGGGCTATGCTGCCGGTCAGCCGGTGCACCAATCTGATGTGCGGGTGCTGGACGACATGCTGGCGCTCAATACCCGTCCGGTCTTTTTGGTGGGCGGGGCAGCGGCGCGTCATATGCTGGCGCGCGGCGGAGGCGGGCAAATCGTGTTTATCCTTGCCAAAGCCGGCCTGAAGGGGGGCAAGAACGCCGCCGCCTATACCGCCAGCAAGGGGGCAGCCATCCGCCTGATGGAGGCGATGGCGGCAGAGCTGCGCGAGCACGCCATCGCGGTCAACGGCATCTCGCCCAGCACCATCGACACGCCGGCCAACCGGCAGGCCATGCCCAATGCCATTTTTGACCACTGGGTGACCCCTGCGCAAATCGCCGCGGTCTGCTTGTCGCTGTGCAGCTCAGACTCGGGCCTATATGGGGCGAACATCGAGCTGTTTGGGCGCGGCGGCTAGCGCGACCTGATTCACCGCCAATAAAAAAACCACCCCGCGCCGGCGGTGCGGGGCGGGGTGGTTGGCGAACGCAGTCCTGTTGGTTCGCTTTATTGGGCGTTGAGCGCCAAAGCGGCGATCTTGGTGAAGGTCTCGGGGTCACGCACGGCGATGTCGGCCAGAATCTTGCGATCCAGCTCGATGCCGGCCTGCTTGAGGCCATACACCAGACGGCTGTAGCTCAGGCCGTTCAGGCGGGCGGCAGCGTTGATGCGGATGATCCACAGCTCACGCATGCGGCGGGCGCGCTGACGGCGGTCGCGGTAGGAGTAGAAGAACGACTTGAGATACGCTTCGTTGGAGCGCTTCCACAAGCGCCCGCGAGAGCCGTATTGGCCCTTGACGAGGGCGCGGATTTTATTGTGACGGCGGCGGCGAACGACGCCGGTTTTGGTACGTGCCATGGGTGTTCCTCTGGTTCAGCTTAGGGCCGTCGCAGCAAGCTCTGCCGATGCAAGAGCCGCCCGGGACGGGTGAACGGACGACAAAAAGCACCTGCATCCCCGTGAGGGTTAGGCAGGTGGGTTGGCCTTATAGCGCTTCATGTAGGGCGCAAGGCGCTTGATGCGCTTGATTTGCCCAGTGCCGTTGACCGACTGCATTTTGTTCAGCTGGTTCTTGACACGCTGGGCGCGGCGGCGACGGAAGTGGGTTTTGCCGCCGCGCGTGCGCAGCAGCTTGCCCGTACCAGTCACGCGGAAGCGCTTGGCGGTTGCCTTGTGGGTCTTGAGTTTGTACTTAGCCATGTCGAATTCTCCGCAGGACTGCGTTTGCTGGCGAACGTTCAGCCCAGCGGCGCAAGAGTCATGGTCATGGTGTTGCCTTCAAGGGTGGCGTTTTGCTCCACCTGCGCCACGTCCTTCATCTCCTCGGCAATGCGGAGGAGGCGATTGAGGCCGATTTCGGTATGCAGGTTTTGACGCCCTCGGAAGCGAATGCTGAAGCGGACTTTGTTGCCCTCTTGCAGCCATTTGCGCGCATCATCCATCTTGAAGCCCAGATGGTAGTCATCGGTGCCGGGGTTGAGGCGCACTTGCTTGACTTCGACGACCTTTTGGGCCTTCTTGGCCTTGCGTTCGCGCCGCTGCTTCTCGTATTGAAACTTGCCGAAGTCCATGATTTTACACACGGGCGGGACGGCATTGGGCGCGACCTCGACAAGGTCGAGTTCTGCCGATTCGGCCATTTCTAAGGCGCGCATAAACGGCACAACGCCGATATTCTCATCGTTTTGGTCGATGAGGCGAACTTCGCGCGCGCGAATTTGACGGTTGATGCGATATTCCGGGTTGTTAATAGCCAATCCCTCGTTTGCTCTTGGCCGCAGTACTGAACCGACACTATAGCAGAAACTTAATATGAAGTCAACGCCAAGGCGTCGGTTCAACAGGGCAATCGCTTCAAATTTTCTGGTAGGGTCAAAACCCGTCGCGATGGGTTTTGTAGGGGCAGTTCGTGAACTGCCCGATGTCACGCGCGCATCGCGATGCGCCCCTATTATTAGGGCTAGGGCGTTGGCAGAGAGAGGGCCTCGCGCGCTTGACGTGCCGCCGCAACCATCGCCCGCAGCGCTGGGATCACCTCTTCCCAGCGGCGGGTCTTTAGGCCGCAGTCGGGATTGACCCAGATTTGGTCTGGGCGCAGCACCTGCGTGGCTTTCCTCAGCAGGGCCACGATGTCGCTCTGTGTTGGGATGCGCGGCGAGTGGATGTCGTAGACGCCCGGGCCGATGTCGTTGGGATAGTCGAACTGTTGGAACGCCTCTAGCAGCTCGAGCTTGGAGCGCGAGGCCTCAATCGAGATGACATCGGCGTCCATGCGGGCAATCGCCTCTAGGATGTCGTTGAATTCGGCGTAGCACATGTGGGTGTGGATTTGGGTCTTGTCGCTGACGCCGGCAGATGCCAGCCGAAAGCAGTCCACGGCCCAGCGCAGATAGTCGGCTTGGTCGGCGCGGCGCAGCGGCAGCCCCTCGCGCAGCGCTGGCTCGTCAATCTGGATGATGCCGATGCCGGCGCGTTCCAGATCGATCACCTCGTCGCGGATGGCCAGCGCGATCTGGCGGCAGGTCTCGGCTCTGGGCTGATCGCTGCGCACGAATGACCATTGCAAGATGGTCACTGGGCCGGTCAGCATCCCCTTCACTGGGCGAGGGGTGAGCGACTGCGCAAACACCGCCCACTCGACGGTCATCGGCGCAGGGCGCGCCACATCGCCATAGATGATGGGTGGGCGGACACCGCGTGAGCCATAGCTCTGCACCCATCCGTGCTGGGTGAAGGCAAACCCCTCCAGCTGCTCGCCAAAATATTCGACCATGTCGGTGCGCTCGAACTCCCCGTGCACCAACACATCCAGCCCGATGTCCTCTTGCAGGCGGATGGCGCGTTCGGTCTCGGCGCGCAGAAAGGCGTGATAGGCCTCGCGGGAGAGTGTGCCTTTGTTCAAGGCGGCCCGCTGAGCGCGTACCTCGGCGGTCTGTGGGAACGAGCCGATGGTGGTGGTTGGCAGGGGCGGCAGGCCAAGCGCTTGGGCTTGTTGGGGTTTGCGTTCGGCATATGGGCTGCGACGCTGTAGTGCTGCGGCATCGAGCGCCGCGAGCCGCTGGCGTACGGCGGGGTTGTTGGTGCGCGCCGAGCGCCGCCGCGATTCTAGGGCGGCGCGGCTGTCGGCAAAGGCCGGCAGGCTGGCGGGGGCTTGGCCGCGGGCTGCTTGCCCCAACGCAACCAACTCGTCCAGTTTTTGGCGGGCAAAGGCCAGCCATGAGCGTAGTTCATCGTCCAGATGGGTTTCGAGCGCCAAGTCGTGCGGGGTGAACATCAGCGAGCAGCTGGGCGCGACCTGTACGCGCGCTGTGCCGAGCGCATCAACCGCCTGCTGGATGGTGGCCAGCGCTGTGTCGAGGTCGGTGCGCCACACGCTGCGCCCATCGACCACCCCGACCGACAGCAGCTTGTCTGCCGGCAGGTGCGCCAGCACTGCGTCCAGCTGCTGCGGCGCTCTGACCATGTCGATATGCCAGCCGGCTACCGGCAGGCTGAGCGCCAGCTCGAGGTTGTCGCCCAGCGCGCCGAAATAGCTGGCAATCAGCAGGTTGAGCGGTGCTGCGCCGCTCAGCTGCGCATAAGCGGCGGCATAAGCGGCGCGCGCCTTGTCGTCGAGGTCGAGGGCCAGCGCCGGCTCATCGATCTGCACCCACGTCGCCCCCGCCTGCGCCAACCCTTGCAAGAGCTGCACGTACACCGGCAGCAGCGCCGGCAGTGCGTCTAACGGCGAAAAGGCTGCCGGTGCACCCACCGCACTGAGCGGGATGTACTCTGTGGCCGGCTTGCTGAGCAGCAGATAGGTCAGCGGGCCAATCAGGACGGGGCGCGTCTCGATGCCATGCGCTTTGGCCTCGCGGTATTCGTCGATCGGTTTGGTTGAGCGCAGGCTGAAGACTTGTCCGGGCGCAATCTCTGGCACAAGGTAATGATAGTTGGTGTCGAACCACTTGGTCATCTCCATGGCGGGGATGTCGAACCCGTCACGCTGAATGCCGCGGGCCATGGCAAAATAGGTCGTGAGCGGGTCTGATGCCTCTAGCTTGGCGTAGCGTGCCGGAATCGCCCCGACCATGTCGGTGGTATCCAGCATCTGGTCATATAACGAGAAATCGTTGGATGGGATGACCTCGATGCCGGCTGCCTTTTGCAGCTGCCAGTGTTCCAGCCGCAGCTTGCGGCCTGCTTCTAATAACGCTGTGGATGTGATTTTGCCGGCCCAATAGCTTTCGAGGGCGTGCTTGAGTTCTCGCCCAGCCCCAAAGCGGGGATAGCCCAGATTGGCGATGCTGACCATGTGATTTGTCGCTCCTTGTGTGATGTGTCGGGGGTAGGCCTCAGTCCCAGCTGAGCATCCCGCCGCTTTGATACTCGGTGACGCGCGTCTCGAAGAAGTTCTTCTCTTTTGACAGGTCAATCGTCTCGCTCATCCATGGGAAGGGGTTGGGCGAGCCATAGCGAGCCGGCAGGCCGATGCGCTCAAGGCGGCGGTCGGCGATATGCTGCACATAATCGCGGAAGGCGGCGGCATTCAGCCCGAGGATGCCGCGCGGCAGGCAGTCCTGCGCAAACTCGATTTCTAGCGCCACTCCTTGGTCAATCATGCCGGCCAGCTTGTCCTGAAACTCGGGCGTCCAGATGTGGGGGTTTTCGGCCTTGATGCCGTTAATTAAGTCGATGCCAAAATTGAGGTGGATGGTTTCGTCGCGCAGGATGTACTGAAACTGCGTGCCGATGCCGGTCATCAGGTTGCGGCGGTGAAAGGACAGCATCATGACAAAGCCGCTGTAGAAGAAAATCCCCTCCATAATCACATAGAAGGCCACCAAGTTCTCGATAAACTGGCGCAGTCCGTCGTCGGTCTGGGTGCTGAAGGCGGGGTCAAACAGGTTTTGGGTGTAGCGCATTTCGAAGGCGTCTTTGCGGGCCACGGTGGGGATTTCGCGGTACATATTGAAGATTTCGCCCTCGTCCAGCCCAAGGCTCTCCACCACATACAAAAAAGTGTGGGTGTGGACGGCCTCTTCAAAGGCCTGTCGCAGCAGATACTGCCGGCACTCGGCGTTGGTGACGTGTTTAAAGATCGCCAGCGTCAGGTTGTTGGCCACAAGGCTCTCGGCGGTGGCAAAAAAGCCGAGCGTGCGCAGGATGACGGCGCGCTCATCGGCGCTGAGCTGGCCCGACTTCCACACTTGGATGTCGGCGGCCATTGGCACTTCGCTGGGAATCCAGTGATTGGCAAGGCCGTTGCGATAGTGTTCCCATGCCCAGTGATATTTGAGGGGCAAAATCTGGTTGACGTCGATGTGTGCGCTGTTGACCAGACGCTTGTCGTCTGCGCGGATGCGGGTGCTGCTCATGCGGTTTCCTCTCTCTCGGGATGGTTTTATTGGCAGGCTTCGCAGTCGGGGTCATCGGTGCTGCACGCTTCGGCGGATGCCCCGCGCTCGATGTGGATGGCGCTGGACGCGCTGGCGTTTTGCATCCAGCGCGGTTGTAGGCCATAGCGGTTGACGTCGAGGGTGGATTTTTCGACTTGTGTGGCGGCCAGCGTGCGCAGGTAATAGGTGGTCTTGAGGCCGCTGCGCCACGCCAGCTGATACAGGTCGCTGAGCTTGCGCCCGTTCGGCTCGGCCACATACAGATTGAGCGATTGGGCTTGGTCAATCCACTTTTGGCGGCGGCTGGCGCAGCGGACGAGCCACTCTGGCGCAATCTCAAAGGCGGTCAGATAGCGCGCCTTCAGCGCGGCGGGGATGCGCGCGATGGGCTGAATCGTCCCATCATAATATTTGAGGTCGGCCAGCATTTCGGCATCCCACAGGCCCAGCGCCTTCAGGTCGCCCACCAGATGCTCGTTGATGACTGTGAAGTCGCCAGACAAGTTGCTTTTGACGTGCAGCAGCTTGTAGTCTGGCTCGATGGACTGGCTGACCCCGACGATGTTGGCGATGGTGGCGGTGGGGGCGATGGCCAGCACGTTGCTGTTGCGCAGCCCGTGCTGGGCGATGGCTTGGCGCACCGGCGTCCAGTCCAGCTGGGCGTGGGTGTCCATTTCGACGAGCTGCCCGCGTTCCTCGGCCAGCAGGCCAATGGTGTCGATGGGCAGCAGGCCGCGCGCCCATTTCGAGCCGGCATAGCTGGCATAGCGCCCGCGCTCGCGCGCCAAGCCGCTGGAGGCCAGCAGCGCATGATAGCTGATGAGTTCCATGCTGCGGTCGGCAAAGTCCACCGCCTCGTCACTGGCATAGCTGATGCCCAGCTGATACAGCGCGTCCTGAAAGCCCATCAGCCCCAGCCCAATCGGTCGGTGGGTCTGGTTGGCGCGTTGGGCCTCTGGGGTGGGATAAAAGGTCAGGTCAATCACGTTGTCCAGCATCCGCACCGCCAGCTGGATGGTGTGCGCCAGCTGCGGCTCGTCCAGCTGACCGTCACGGATGTGCGCGGCAAGGTTGATTGAGCCGAGGTTGCACACGGCGGTCTCGTCGTTAGAGGTGTTGAGTGTGATTTCGGTGCACAGGTTGCTGCTGTTGACCACCCCGACATGGTCTTGGGGCGAGCGGATATTGCATGGGTCTTTCCATGTCAGCCACGGGTGACCGGTCTCGAACAGGCGGGTGAGCATCTTGCGCCACAGGTCGACGGCGGGCATCCGCCGCCACAGCTTGATGCCGCCGGCCTCGGCTTTGCGCTCATAGGCGCAGTAGAGCGACTCGAATGCGCGGCCATAGCTGCCGTGCAGGTCGGGGGTTTCGTCGGGGCTGAACAGCGTCCAGTCGCCGCCTTCGATGACGCGCTTCATAAACAGGTCGGGTATCCAGTTGGCGGTGTTCATATCGTGGGTGCGCCGGCGCTCATCACCGGTGCTGCGGCGCAGGTCAAGGAAGTCCTCGATGTCGATGTGCCATGTCTCGAGATAGGCGCACACCGCCCCCTGCCGCTTTCCCCCTTGATTGACCGCTGCCGCCGCATCATTGGCCACCTTGAGGAACGGCACAGTCCCGAGGCTTTTGCCGTTTGTGCCCTTGATGTGCGCGCCAAGGCCGCGCACCCGCGTCCAGTCGTTGCCCAGCCCGCCCGACCACTTGGACAGCAGGGCGTTGTCGCGGATGGACTTGAAGATGTGGTCGAGGTCGTCATCAATGGTGGTCAAAAAGCACGACGAGAGCTGAGGGTGCAGCGTGCCGGCGTTGAACAGCGTGGGGGTGGAATTGACAAAATAAAACTGCGACAGCAGGTGATAAAACGCCAGCGTTTGCGCCTCGCGCGCGGGTTCGTTCAGCGACACGCCCATCGCCACGCGCAGCCACAGCAGCTGCGGCAGCTCGAACCGCCGCCCGTCTTGGTGCAGCAGATAGCGGTCATACAGCGTTTGCAGGCCGGCATACCGAAACGCCAAGTCGCGCTCTGGGCGCAGGCCGGCCTTGAGCGCGGCAAGGTCAAACCCGCCGAGGGCTGGGGTCAGGCGCTGGGCGGCGATGCCGGTCTCAAAATAGGCGTCAAAGCAGCGCTCATAGACCTGCGCGGCCTGCCGAAAGGTGACCGGCTCTTGCAGCGCCTCGCTGTAGAGCTGATTGAGCAGCAGGCGCGCCGCCACAAAGGCATAGGCCGGCTCGCGCTCGATGGCTGTGCGCGCCGCCAAAATCATGGCCTGATAGACTTCGCGGTCTGATGCTCCGTCATACAGCGCGGCAAGCGCCTCCTCGGCGATGCGGTCGGGCTGAAGGTGGCCGGCGAGGTCTGTGCAGGCCTCGTGCAGCATGTCGCGGATTAGACCTGCCGAGAAATAGGCCGAGCTGGGGCGTTCGATCGGCGGATGTGTGACCATGTGCTGCTCCCATCGCTAAAGACAAAAAAACTCACCCCCGAATGGGATGAGCTGTCAACGAAAGCGATGAGACGCTCGTTTTCACTGCTCACCCCTTTGGCGCGAAGGGGGTTGGCATAAGCACAAGCAGACAGGCATTCGGACTTTTACCGTTGCGCGACAGTGCCGGAATTTCACCGGACTTCCCCTGATATTTCAGCGGCCCACGACAGGCGGCTCTGCAAGGCGATATGGCGTTGTTGAGGGCATTATAGCAGCTGTGGGCCGGCATGGCAACGCACTGACCAGCCCATCCATCCCCGGCATCAGGGCAATCGCTTCAAATTTTCTGGTCGTAGGGGCAGTTCGTGAACTGCCCGACGTCACGGGCGCATCGCGATGCGCCCCTACGCACCATTTTGCCCTCTCATGAACCAATGGCTGATTTTGAAGCGATTACTCTATCCCCGGCATCAGTCTTGTTGTATCAAAATGTGTGTTTTGGGTTATAATTTGTTTATATCGCTTTTCAAACCCTTATGGCCGAGACCGGATGCCCTGATATGCGACGCTTGCCTTTGCTTTTGCTGCTGACCGCTGTACTGGCCGTGCTGGCCGCCTCGTCGATGGCCCAAGACCCGTTCCCGCTGCCGCAGGAGGACGAGGGCCAAGGCCTGCGCTATGAGCGCACCCCTGAGGACATCGCTGCTATCCTTGCGCTGGAGTCGTCGATGATGCGCGACATCCAGCGGGCGGGGGGGCTGCGCATCCCGTCCCACGTGCAGATGCCGCTGACCATTCGCGTGGGCATCGTCAACACCGCGCTGTATATCAACAATTGCAGCCGCTGGGTGCAGGATGGGATGCCGATTGTCCGCGTGGATACGGTGGACTTTAAGGAATATGTGCGCAACGTGCTGCCCAACGAGTGGGTATATACGTGGCACGCCGAGTCGCTGAAGGCCGGCGCGCTGGCGGCCAAGATGTTTGCGTGGTGGCGCTACAACATCCTAGAGCAGTACCCGCAGTACCGCCCGCAGGGGGTGCATGTGGTCAACAACGTGTGCGATCAGGTGTATATCCCCGGCTCGGCGCGCCCCAGCACCAATGCCGCGGTGGATGCCACGTGGCCAGATCGCATGACCGACCCCAACGACCGTGTGGTCGAAATCCACTATCTGGCGTGGGATTGGCAGTGCGCCAACGCCTACAGCGTCAACGGCGGCGGGTGGTATCGCTGCATGGGGCAGAACGAGAGCGCCCAATTGGCCAATGCCGGCTGGACGTATAAGGCGATTTTGCAGCGTTATTATACGCCGGTGCAGTTCACACAGACCAAAGCGATGCCGGCGGCGGTCAATGTGCTGCGCAATGGCACGTTTGATGCCGCCCTGAGCTATTGGTTCACCACCGGCGGGGTGGGCGGGGCGTCGGTCAGCGGTGGGGCGCTGCGGCTGTTCAGCGCCAGCGGGGCAGAGACCCCCGGGCAGGTCTATCAGGATGTGGACTTGTTTGCCAACGCCAACAGCCCGCTTCAGGTGGTGGTCAAGCTGGGCAACCCGACCGATACCCCGCGCAGCGTGCGGGTGCGCGTGCGCAGCACCGCCTCGGCCACCGGCTCGTTTTTCTGCACCTTTAGCGTGCCACCGAATACCCCGCTGATGCCGTATACCATCCGCGGAGCAAACCCCGCCGTATGGAGCGGCCTGCGGGTGGTGATTGCCGCGCAGGACACCGACGGCCTCGACGGGGTGCTGGTGGACGACGTGGTGTTTAAGCTCGCGCCCAAGGCCAATCTGGCGCTGCCGTGCCTGACCCCCCCGCCGGGCAAGCCGACCATCGCCGCGCCGGCTGATGGCGGCAGCGTCCGCTCGCCGTTCGCCATCGACATCCTGCCGGGCGCGACCAATCACGCGGTGGGCTATGCGCCGGCATGGCATGTGCAGGTGGATGACCAGAGCAACTTCTCATCCCCGCTTTATGACAACGCCGCCGCCCTGAGCAGTGAGCCGCGCGTGGTGGTGGAGACCGGCAGCGGCACATGGTATATCCGCGTGCGCCAATATGACGGGGTTGAGCGTTACAGCCCATGGGTCAAGGCTACGGTGTATGTCAGCGCGCTGCCGGCAGCGCCGCTTCAGCTTGCCCCGATTGGGGATGTGCCGATGAACGGCCAATCGTTTGTGTGGATGACGTCTAACCTCGCTGACCGCTACGCGCTGGTCATCCGCGACGCCGCCGGCAACCTGATTTATCGGCAGGCGCGCACGCCGCAAGCGTGGGGATGCAGCATCAGCGCGTGCAGCGTGCCGTTGGAATCGCTGGGCGTGTTCTTTGGCCTTGATACGCCGTATTCGTGGCGGGTCAACGCCATCAATGCCAATGGGCGCGGCATGAGTCCGTTTCGCAGTTTCCGCCTGATTGACGTACCGCCGGTCAGGCGCTAGACCCGCCGGCCTCGCGCAGTTCCAGCGCTTTGTCCAGCGCCCGCCGGAAGGTGTCTGGCGGGTGCGCGCCGCTGACGCTCAGCTTGTGGTCAAAGATGAAAAACGGCACGCCGGAGAGGCCGGCCTCGGTCACCGCGCGCACCTCTTCCATCACCTGCGCAAGGCCGGCATCGCCTTGCAGCGCGGCCTGCGTGGCGTCACGGTCAAGGCCGGCCTGCTGCGCGCAGTCCAGCAGCACCGTCAGCTGCGAAATATCGCGCCCGTGCTCAAAATAGGCGTCATAGATGGCGTCGATGACCGCCTCGCGCCGGTCGTCTGGGGCGGTCACAATCAGGCGGTGGCTGAGCACGGTGTTGGGCGCGCGCGTGATGGCCTCGAAATTAAAGGTCAGGCCGGCGGCTTGACCGGCGCGGCGTGGGCCTTCAAACATCTGCGCCAGTGAGACCCCGCGATATTTGCTCTGCATCACACTGGCAAACTCTGCCCCTTCGGGCGGGAGGCCGGGGTTGAGCTGATAGGCCCAATACTGAATCGTGACCGGTTCGCCCGTCCACGTCTCCAGCGCCTGTTTAAGGTTGGCCTTGCCCACGCGACACCATGGGCAAGCGGTATCATGAACGATGTCGATGTGCATGCTCAGCTCACTTTGCTTAGACGGCTAATGACATCAGTATAGCGCAGTTTTGGCCCGATGCCAGAGGCAGCGCGGTTTTGGCGGTTGGCCCACAGCGCGCATCGGTGCAGACGGTGTTATAATCCGTGCGTCCTTGTCCGCATCAACCGGAGCGACACCGCATGGCATCCATCACCATCGAAGTCAAGTTTTATCAAATCTCGTGGCGTCAGATTGAAAAGCGCAAGGTGGGCGACCAAGAGGTGCTGGTGCGCGCGCAAGTGCGCTGCACCGGCGCGCCCCCGCGCGCCGAGGGCGAAGAGCACACCCTTGATGTGGTGTTTGTCGCGCCCGAAAGCCCGATGCCGCCGCCGTCTTATCAAGCGGCTGAGCGCCGCGCCGCCATGTATTTGCCGATTGCCGACTTGATGGCGTTTGTCGATACGCTGCGCAACGAAAAGCCGATTTACGCCTTCCTTGACGATACGCGCCTCGACAACTTTACCGTGATGACCAACAAAGAGCCGGTTGGCGAGGGGGAATAACCCCGCACCCCACCGTCGATGCACAAAAATGACCGGTTGAGCCGGTCATTTTTTGCGTGTGTAGAGCAGGGGGATGTGTTTAGCGGGCCGGCAAGCTGCACGGGGCAGGGCGCGCGGCGCGCAGCACGTCCCACACCGCGGGGTCTTCGCCCCCTAGCCCCCAGACGGCCGCCCCGCCCAAGGTCGGTGCGGCATCTAGCGCACGGGTCAAGCGCTCCTCGATGCTGACGGCATCTTCCACATACACCACGCGCGCCGGTAGGCCGCGCTGCTTGAGGTCGGCCACAATCTCACCCGAGGCGGGGTCGCGGGTGGTCTCCAGCCCAAAGGTCTCGACGGCGCGCATCACCGCCTCATAGGGGATGGCCGAGGCGGGCGGGCGTCCGCGCGTCCAGCCATAGCCATAAAACGGCAGCCCGACGCGAAAACGCGCGATGTCGTCGATCGTGCCGGCGTAGCCCAGCACCTCGACCACCCATGCGTGCGGGGCAATCGGGCCGGGCGGCTCGTTGCGACTGGTGTAGTCATAGGTCATGATGTTGACCACATCGGCCGCCGCGCTGATGCGCGCCCAATCCTGCGCCGCTGCCCCTTCCCATGCGCCGTCATCGTTGGTTTTGGGGTGCACCGTGACGTATAGCAGCTTGCCTTGGGCGTGCAGAGCGTCTGCCAGCAGCTCGACAAACTCGGAGAACGGCTCACGCGTGTGCAGGCCAAAGCCCTCATAGTCGATGTCGATGCCGTCGTAGCCCATGCGCAGCACCACCTCGGCAATCTGCTCGACGTGCACGGCGCGCAGCTCGGGGTCGGTAATCATCTGCGAGACGCCGCTGAAGATGCTGGGGATGATTTGCAGGCCGGCCTCGCGCCATGCGGTCAGCTTGGCCTCGTCCTCGGCCTGATTGGTCGGCAGCAGACGCCCATCGGCCATCGGGGTATACCAAAAGGGGTGAATCACATCAATCACGTCCAGATGATTCATCACCGAGTCGTAGCCGGCGGGGTGCTCAGAGGACGGATACCACACCGCCACACAAAACGAGCTGTCATCCTGCGCTTGTGCGGCGGCGGCCGACAGCGCCATCAGCGCCGCCAACACCACCACCACGATCCGAACTGCGTACATCGCTTGTCCTTTCGATTGTTTTGCGGCGCAGCGCGCCGACCTGCCGCTGCTCAGACGGGGAGCGCTCCCGGAAGCTGGCACGGCAAAACGCCGTTGGCTGACTGTTCGCCCAGCAGTACGCGCGCCGCCGCCTCGATGGCCGCCGGACGGATGCTGTAGACGCACAGATAGGCCGGCACGTCGGGGAAGCGCACAAGGTCATAGGGGGTGCGCAGGGCCACCACCGCCGGCGCGCGCCCCTGCGCCACCAGCGCATTGACCAGCGCGGCCTGCGAGGCGTCTTTGTCGGCGGCGATTGTCCCGACAATCACATGGTCGAACGCTGCGGCGCGGCGCAGGGCCTCTTGGATTTCGGCCTCGCTGGCGCGGAAGGGGATTTCGATCGATTCCACCTCGTGTTGGTGCTTTTCGATGGCCCGTGCCAGCTCAATTTTGACCATCGCCGAGGTGTCGGCGGGGGTCAGGTTGACCGGTCGCGGGGTGATGACCGCGATGCTAGCGCCCGGGCGCGGCGGGGTGATGTGCCCGCGCACCAGCGTGACCGAGGCGTCGGCGATGGCCTGCGCCACGGCTTGATGCTCGGCGCAGCCCAGCAGCTCGAACGGCGGCAGCTCACGCGGCAGCGACTGGCGAACGGCCATCACGCGCGCGGCGGACTCGGGGCTGGCGAACTGCTGCATCTGGCGGGCCAGCTCCAGCTGATTGGGCAGGTGGCCGAGCATCACAAGGTCTGCGCCGGCTTGCAGCGCCGCTGACACGCTCTCGTATGCGCCAAGCCGCGCCACCGCGTGCATATCCATCGCATCGGTCATAATCAGGCCGGTATAGCCCAATTCTTCGCGCAGCAGGCCGGTCAGCACGCGGTGCGAGATGGTGGCGGGTTGGTCATCCAGCGCGCTGAAGGCGATGTGCGCGCTCATAATCGCGCCGACGCCGGCGCGGATGGCGGCGCGAAACGGGGTCAGCTCGACCTCGTTCATGCGCTCGATGCTGTGAGGCACAACCGCCTGCTCGTGGTGCGTATCGCTGACCACGTCGCCATGGCCGGGGAAGTGCTTGGCAGTGGCCACCACCCCTTCGGCCTGCATCCCTTCGATCAGCGCCGCGCCCAGCTCGGCCACGCGCTGCGGGTCATCGCCAAACGAGCGCACCCCAATCACCGGATTGAGCGGGTTGTTGTTGACGTCGAGGCACGGGGCAAAGTTGAGGTTGACCCCTACCGCGCGCAGTTCGCGCCCCAGCACCCAACCGGCTTGACGGGCCAACTCGACCGAGCCGGCAGCCCCCAGTGCCATGTTGCCGGGCAGGGCGGTAGCGTGATCGTTGATGGCCATCAGCTGCCCGCCCTCTTGGTCGATGCCAATCAGCGGCGGGGGGAAGCCCCCCTCGGCAGCCGCATCCATCAGCGACTGGCACAGCTGGCGCAGCTGGGCCGGCGACTCGACATTGTAGGCAAACAGGCAGAATGCGCCTGCGATGCCCTGCCGCACGGCATCGAGGATTTCGGGCGGGGCTTGATGGCCCTTAAAGCTGAACATGATTTGGTGCATGGTGGTTTTTTTCCCCTCTCTAAACCTTCTATAGCCCTCACCGCAAAATCCCGCCGATGGGCGGGCCGTGCTGTAGTATCCCCCTGCCGGCGGTGGCATCCCCGCGCCGACAGGGGGCTGACATGTGGGCCGCAGCCCAATGGTTTTTTAGCCGGCTGTGCTCAGCCTTTTGTGCCGGTAAAGGCGATGCCCTGCACAAAGTAGCGCTGTGTCAGCACAAACACCACCAGCACGGGCAGCACAAACATCACGCTGGCCGCCATGATATCCTGCCATGGGATGGGCGACTCCTGCAAATTGAGCTTTTGCGCCACATAAATCGGCATGGTGAACAGCTCGGCGCGTTGCAGGTAGAGCAGCGGGTTGAGCAGGGCGTTCCACTGCCCAACAAACAAAAATACCGTGATGGTGGCAATCGCCGGGCGCGACAGCGGCATAATCACCAACCACCAGATTTGCAGCGGGTTCGCCCCGTCAATCACGGCGGCCTCGTCAAGGTCTTTGGGGATGCCCATCATGAACTGGCGCATCAAGAAGATGAGGGTTGCCCCACCGGCGAAAAAGCCCGGGATGGTGATCGGGTTGAAGGTGCGAATCCAATCGAACTGGTGGAACAGCACATACTGCGGCACGAGCGTGGCTTGGGCCGGCAGCATCAGCGTGCCCAGCATCAGCGCAAAGACCACGTTGCGCCCCTTCCACTCCAGCCGGCTGAAGGCGTAGGCCACGATGCAGACCGACGTCACCGTGCCGACCAGCACAATGGCGGTGATGAACACGCTGTTGAAATAGGAGCGGTAGAACGTCTCTTGGCCAAACAGGCGGGTGTAGTTGTCCCACTGCGGCACGGCAGGGAACAGGCTGAGCTGTGACGAATTGGCTTCTTCGACTGTCTTGAGCGACGTGCCAAACATCCACACCAGCGGGAACAAAAAGAACGCCGAGGCGGCCAGCATCACCGCATACAGCGCGATGGTGCGCGCATCCAGCCACTGCACCATACGCCAGACCAGCGACGGGCGTGCCCGTCTGGCCTGCGCCGCCGGCGGCGTCAGGGCCGCCGGATGGGGGTTGGTATCAATCATGACTCCACCTCGTAATGCACCCAATTGCTATAGCGAAACTGGAAGACCGTCAGCAGGATGATGATGACCGCCAGCGTCCACGACACCGCCGAGCCTTCGCCGATGGCCAGCTGCCGGAAGGTGCGGACATATAAGAAGAACGCTGCCGAGGCGAGGCTGTCCTGCGTCTGGGTGCTGGAGATGATGTAGACCGACTCGAAGGTTTGCAGCGCGGCAATCATGCCCACCACCACGTTATAGAACATGGCCGGCGAAATCATCGGCAGGGTGATGTGGAAAAAGCGCTGCACCTGATTAGCCCCGTCCACCTTGGCCGCCTCATACAGCGAATCGGGCACGCTCTTCAGCGCGGCCAGAAAAATCAGCATCCCCGCGCCGCTGCTCCACACCGTGATCAAAATCAGCGACGGCTTTGACCACAGCTCGCTGGTCAGCCACAGCGGCACGCGGTCAAGCGTTGGCCACTGCGCCATCGACTGCCGGAACAGCGCAAAGTGATAGACTGGCTGATTGGCCAGCGCCGCCGCGCCGTCGAAGGCCGCAAAATAGCGCACCCCGTCAATCAGCGAGCTGAGCGCCAGCAGCAGCAGCCCCGACGCGCCGGCGATAATCACCGCACTGCGCACCCGCGGATAGCGCGTGTGCAGCGCGGCCACTGCGCCGGTCAGCGCTGCCGCAATCCCCCATATCCACAGCGGCGACGGCATGGCCTCTGGCAAGGTCTTGCTGAGATAATCAAGGCTGTCGGGGTTGGCAATCGCGCTGTCCAGCACCAGATAGCGCGGCAGCACCCCCGCCGATTCGCCGGCGAACTGTGCCGGCAGCACGCCCGCCAGCAGCACCAGCGCCAGCACCGCCGCCCCGCCCCACGCCGCCCGCACGCGGAAGCGCTGCGGAAAGTCGAGGGCCGACAGCACCACCGGCAGCCCGACCAGCCCAAAGGCGGTCAGGTACGGCGTGACATCGCCGTCATAGCCCATAATCTGCTGGATGCTGACCGTCAGCAGGCCGGCGATGCACAGCAGGCCAGTGGTGATTTGCCAGACCTGTGCGGCGCGCTGCCGCCCCTGTGACAAATTGGCCGCCAGCACACTGACCGCAATCAGCCCTGCCAGATAGATAAAAGCGGGGTCGAGCGGCTGCTGCACCAGCGCGCGCGCCATCAAAATCACCGTGACGATGATGCCCATCAGCTCGGCGGTGCGCCATGCGCGCATCCGCCGCACCACCGACCATTCCCCGCCCACCAGCGACAGCAGCACCAGCCCGCCAATCAGCGCCGGAACGGTATAGGCCAGCGGGCCAATCGGGTTGCCGCGCGCGATGCCGGCATAAAACCCGTTGAAGCCTTCCACGCCATAAATAAAGGCGCGGTACAGCCAGTCGAACAAAAAGAAGCCCTGCGCCCCAGAGCGCAAAATCTCGTTGACAAAGCCGCCGTTGCTGGCCAGCATATAGCGCCACGCCAGCAGGATGGCCGGCCCGCCGGCCAAAATCACCGGCAGATAAAAAATCAACCGAAAGACCTTCATGCCGCGCAGCGACGCATTCAGCAGCAGGGCCATCACCAGCGACGCCAAAATCTGCAAGGGCACGCCCAACAGGGCATAATAAAACGAGTTGTACATGGCCTGCGCAAAGCGCCGCCCGTGTGCCCCCTCGCCCATCAGCAGGGTGCGATAATTGTCCAGCCCGACCCAGCGCGCCTCGCTGCCCAGCTTGTAATCGGTGAAGCTGTAGGCCAACGAGGCAACCGCCGGCCCGACCACAAAAATCAAGAAGCCGACAATCCACGGGCCTGCAAACGCAAACCCCCAGAACACCTTGCGCTGTTCACTGGATGACAAGCGCAGCTGTCCCCCGATGCTGGCCGCCAGCGTGCCGACCGCCAAACTGCTAAACACGATAAAGACCGCCGTCCCCGCCGCCCACATCAGCGAGCGGGCGCGTTCGGCCCATTCAATCGACAGGCCGCTGGATTGCACAATCCACTGTGACAGCGCGTTCACGCCCACCACCACCACGGCGGATAGGACAGCCAGAACGAGCGCACGCGGATACGACGGGGCGGCGCGAAGCGATAACATCACAATCCTCCTTACTTGGGGGGTCAAGGGGCGTATACCCCCTGCGGGATGGGGCGGTGTGCCCCACAGTGCCCGTCTATCTATCCACGCTGACGGGCGAGATGGCCAGAGGCCGCCCACCCCTTACGGCGGGTTGGGGGTGTGTTACGGTCAACCGCGAGAGGTGGGGCGGCCTGTCAGGGCGCGGCAGGGGGCAGCCCGCCGCGCCCGACGTCCATCCCTTAGTTCAGATAGCCGTTTTCCTCAAGGATCAGGTCGTACTCCGCCTTCAGGTTGGCCTGTGTGTCTTCAAGGCTCTGCTGGTCGGTCAGATACAGGTTGACCTGTTCGACAATCAACGGGCGCAGCTCGGCGCTGGCGCGGATGTCGCTGAAGGCGCGGCCATACTGCTCAGCAAGGCCCAACAGCACGTCCCACACCGCATTGTTGGCGCGCAGCTCTTCCCACGCATCCACGCGGGTCGGGGTGAAGCCGGCCACCGAGGTCAAGGCAATCGCGTTGTCCTTGCTGCCGATAAACTTGAGGAACTCAACCGCCAGCTCGGGGTTTTCGACATAGGCCGGCACGCTCAGCCAGTCGATGAACACCTGCACCACCGGCTCACCGTTCTCGCCGGCAGGGTAGGGGGCGGCCACGATGTTCTCCCACAGCGGGTCGCTGCTGGGGGGCATGTTCCACATCGGGAAGATGCCGCTGACCACCACGTTCGAGGCGATCGGGTAGCCGTTGATGGGCGGCAGGCCGGCGGTGTCGTTGGTGGGCAAAATGGCGCGGCGGCGGTCATACATAAACTTCAGGGCTTCGGCGGTCTCGGGGCTGTCAAAGGCGCTGCTGCCATCTTCGTAATACAGCTCGCCGCCGGCGCTCCAGATATAGGCGATGAACTCCTGTGCGTCGAACAGCCCGCCGCCGATGTCCATAAAGGCCATCTGGGTCAGTGCGCCGTTTTCCACCTTGTTGTTGGCCTGCACAAACGCCAGCGCGTCGCTAAAGGTCAGCGGCACGGCAAACTCGCCCGCCGCAAGGTCGCTGCGATAGAACACCGGACGCGGCGACATCAACAGCGGCAGACCGCGCAGCGCGCCGTCCCACGTCACGGTATCCAGCGCCGCCGGCAAGAACTGCTCCAGCTCTTCCCAATCGCCCAGATACGGGGTCAGGTCGGCCAGCAGATCGCCATAGGTGGCGGCATATTCCGACCCCAGATACACGATGTCTGGCCCTTGGCCGGTGGTGATCCAGCCGGCCACCGTGGCGTCAAAATCGCCCCAGCCGCCGGTCAAAATCTCCAGCTTCACATCTGGATACTGCGCATTGAAGGCCGGAAACGCCACCTCGCGAAACCAGTTCATCGTTTCTTCGGTCAGGCCGGTGATGTAAATCTCCAGCGACTCCCCCTGCGCAGACAGCGGGGCGACGGCGAGACCGAGCATCGCCGCCAAAACAAGAGCCAAAACAATCAAACGCTTCATTGGGACACTGTCCTCCAAAACTCACTTGTGCGGCTTGAACAGTCGGGGCATGTTAGTTAGTTAACTTGCCCAACTATCTGAGAGTGTAGACAGTGGGTGGCGCTTTGTCAAGCGATTGCGATAAGTTTGTTAACATCGTTTACATACTGCTTTTAGGGGATTTTTCAGCGGTGGGAGGGGGTATTTTGACAATTTCTAGACGTCTTTAGGCCAATCTTCATAGAGTTGTGATAATCCTGTGGTTCTTAAACGCGCTTGTGGATATACTTAATCAAGATTAGAACAGGCCTCTATCTCCCTATCAATCATGCACCCGCACACTTATTCCACTACGGCGGCAGGAAGGACGGCTAGACGTGAGTCGATTTCCAGATAAGTACGTCATCGGCTTGACGGGCAACATTGCAGTTGGCAAGAGCCTTGTGCGCCAGATGGCGCAGCACCTCGGCGCGTATCCGATTGATGCCGACGCGCTGGTTCATCAGGCCATGGCACCGGGCGCGCCGGCATACAAGCCGATTGTCGAGACGTTCGGGCAGTTTATTCTGAACCCGGATAAGAGCATTAACCGTGCGGCGCTGGGCCAGATAGTGTTTGGCAACGCGGTGGCGCTTCAGCGGTTGGAGGCCATCACCCATCCGGTGGTGCGTCAGGCCATCACGGCGTTGATTCAGCGGGCCAAGCAGCGTGTGATTGTGGTGGAGGCCATCAAGCTGTTGGAGGGTGAGCTGGTCAACATCATCGACGAGGTCTGGGTGGTGAACGCTAGAGCCGAGACGCAGTACCGTCGGCTGCTGAGCAAGCGCGGGATGACCCCAGACGAGGCCAAGAAGCGCATCCTTGCCCAGAACCCGCAGGCCGATAAGGTGAAGAAGGCCAACGTGGTGATTGAGAACGATGGCGACGTTGACCAGACGTGGAAGCAGGTGCAGGCGGCGTGGAACAACATCGTGACGCGCTTCCTCAGCAATGTCAGCTCGCAGACGGTGCAGGCTGTCACGCACACCTCGGATACCTCGCAGGTGGCCAAGCAAGCGCCGCCGCCGCCCAGCGCTCAGCCGGTGGCGGCCACGCCGGTGGTGACGCCGCGTCCGGCGGCCACCACGGGCAGCGCTGCGCCTGCTGCCGCTGCGCCCGTGCCCACCCCTGCCGTGCCGGCAGCTGTCCCAAGTGCGCCGGCGGCGGGCATCACCGTGCGGCGTGGGATGCCCAACAATGCCGAGAAAATCGCGGCGTTTATCACTGCGCACGGCGGGCGGCCCACCACTCGGATGGACGTGATGCTGGCCTTTGGCCAAAAGAGCTATCTGGTGGCGCAGGATGCCGAGGGTGAGCTGGTTGGGCTGATGGGCTGGCAGGTGGAGAACTTGATTACGCGCTGCGACGAGCTGGTGCTGCGTCCGGGTGCGCCGGTCAAGGCCATCATCGACCCGTTGGTGGTCAGCGTGGAGGAGTTCTCGCGCGAGCTGGAGAGTGAGGTGGGCTATGTGTTCTTGCCCCTCACCACCACGCGCGAGGTGGCCGAGGCCTTCCGCGTCAACGGTTATCTGCCGGTTTCGATCAACCAGATTGACGTGCCGGCGTGGCGCGAGGCGGTCATGGAGGCAGGCAGCGGCATGGCGGTGCTGGAGAAGCGCCTGCGCCAAGACCGCGTGCTTCAGCCGATTTGAGGCGTTGAGCGGGCTGCATCCCCCAAAAAACAAAACCGCCGATGGGGTCATCGGCGGTTTTTTTGGGTGTGGAGGTGGCGGGTTCTGCCCCCCGCGTCCAACAGATTCGAGCACGAGCATCGTCCACAAGCTTGTCCCGCTGTTGAATTTTGCCACCGACGACCTCAGCAGGTACAGGTTTCGGCGGCTAACCGATGGAGTCTTTGGCGCTGTTTATCGGTGTGACAGACGCCGCACACACATCTTTTATGACACCCCTCCACGCGCAGATGGCGACGCTCGTGGGGGATGGCTGCCCACTGCGGGGCAGCGACTTACACGGTGGCCGTTTTAGGCGGCGTAGGCGTAAGCCGGGCGAGTGTTGTTGGCACTCATTGGTTTGCCTATTTTAACGTGGCCGTAGGCTCCACGGCTTGCAACCCGTACTCAGCCTCCGCTGTCGAATCTATTTCACCCCCAGCGTGAGGTTGTGTACCCCTGTTAACAGTATACGCCGGTTTGACGGGGGTGTAAAGCGGCAAGCACGGGGTCGGCTAGCGCATGGCGGCTTCGTCGGAGTGGGGGTCGCGGCTGAGGATGACCTGCATCTCGTCGCTTTTGTCGATGGGGAAGGGGTCTAGGCCGCCGTTTTCTGCGCCCATCATGCGCTGGATTTGGCGCAGTTCTTCGGGCGACATGTCTTGCAGCACGGCAAAGTCGGGGTTGGTCTCGCGCGTGCCAAAGGCCTTGTGAAACGCGATGCGCTGAAACTGCACCGAGGCCATGTTGGCCAGAATCATCGCGCCCGGGTTGTAGTTTTCGCTGATGAGGTCGCGCTGGCGCACCAGCAGCAGGCTGGAGGCCAGCAGCGCCACGCCGATCCACTGGGCGGGGGTCAGGCGCTCGCCAAGGAACAGCACCGACAGCAGCAGCGCCACTGCAATCTCGGCCACCGCCATAATGGCCGTTTGGATGCCGCCCAAAAACTTGACACTGGCATACATGGCCAAGCGGGATAGGGCGGTGGTGATGCCCAGCAGCACAATCGGCGGCAGGGCCACAGCGGCCACTTCGGCCGTCAGCGGCTGACCGATGGCCAGCCACACCATCGACACAATCACCGCCATGGTGGTGAGGGCATAGAGCGCCATGGTCTGCGACGGCACTTCATAGAGCACATATTGGCCTAAAATCAGCGTGCCGGCAAACATCAGCGCCGACCCGAGCATCAGCCCGACGCCGACGATATCGACGCGCCGCTCGCCCAGCGTGGTCAGCACCACCAGCGCCAGCATCGCCAGCACCACGCGCATCAGGGTGCGCGCGTCGATGTGTGTGCCGCGCAGGCGCGTCAGGGCCACCGCAATCACCAGATACATGCCGTTAATCAACTGCACCATGCCGGCATCCAGCAGGTTGAGGCCGCTGTAATAGCACAGCGCCCCCACCCCGTTGACCATCCCCACCGTGATACAGCCCATCAGCGCGGCGGGGTTGGCAAAGATAAAGCGCCGAAAGAACAGCCCATAAATCACCCATAAAACGGTAATGGCCATGATGGTGCGCAGCGCTGCCACCCCAAAGGCGTCTGCGCCGGCCCGCATCGCCACCTTGCCAAAAATCGGGGCGACGCCCAAAAAGACCGGCGTCAGCAGTGCCATTGCGATCCCACGGACAGGGATGAGGGTTCGGGTGGTTTCCATTACGTTCCCCGCAGTATCGGTCAATATTGTTACAACATTGAAATACTAACACAGATTATAAATTTTGATGCCAAGTTGGCATGAATCTTTAAGGCGGTGTGATGCTCAGGGCAATCGCTTCAAAATCAGCCATGGGTTCATGAGTAGGGGCGCATCGCGATGTGCCCGTGACGTCGGGCAGTTCAC
>DAOUCZ010000059.1:0-7921 GCA_034431675.1 Anaerolineae bacterium
GGGCGCATCGCGATCCTTGACGGGCGCATCGCGATCCTTGACGGGCGCATCGCGATGCGCCCCTACTGATTTTGCAGCGATTGCCCTGTAAGCCCCACCCCTTTGGGGCGCATTTTGTCACATTCCCACAAAACACAGCCTGTAAACGTTGTCACCCCCAAAATTTGCCCTCTTTACATACCGTTTGTAATATTAAGGGCAGGTTGACACTGCACCATCGGTGGGGTGTTGGCCGTGTTATCCCATTTTGCCAGTGTGTATCTGGGGGAAACTATGCGTAAAGTAGGGTTAATTGTCGGTCTGTTGTTGGTGGTGATGTCGCTGTCGATTGGGGCGGGCGCGCAAGACCTCGTGCCGGTTCGGCTTCAGCTCCAGTGGGTGGCACAGTCGCAGTTTGCGGGCTACTATGCCGCGGTGGCGCAGGGCTTCTATGCCGAAGAAGGCCTTGATGTCACCATCCTCGAAGGCGCGGTCGAAATCGTGCCCCAGCAAGTGGTGGCCTCTGGCGGGGCAGAGTTTGGCATCGCGTGGGTGCCCAAAGTCCTCGAATCGCGCGAGGCCGGGGCTGACCTCGTCAATATCGCCCAAATCTTCCAGCGCAGCGGCACGCTCGAGGTGTCGTTTGTCGAGGCGGGCATCGAAGGCGTAGAAGACCTTGCTGGCAAGCGCGTTGGCACGTGGGGCTTTGGCAACGAGCACGAGCTGTTTGCCGCGCTGCGCGGCGCGGGCATCGACCCCGATGATCCATCGGCGGTCACGATTGTGCAGCAGCCGTTCGATATGTCGCTGTTGATTAACGGCGAAGTGGATGCCGCACAGGCCATGACCTATAACGAATATGCCCAAGTGCTGGAGCAGGTCAACCCCGCCACCGGCGAGCTGTTCCAGCCCGAAGAGCTAAACGTCATCAACTTCAACGATGTGGGCACGGCCATGCTGCAAGACCACATCTTTGCCAATGCCGAATGGCTGGCCCAAGAAGGCAACGAAGACATCGCCATCGCCTTCATCAAGGCCAGCATCAAGGGCTGGGTGTTCTGCCGCGACAACTTTGATGCGTGCGTCGAAATCGTGCTGGATAACGGCCCGACCCTTGGCGAAGGCCACATGCGCTGGCAGCTGAACGAAATTAACCGCCTGATTTGGCCGTCGCCGGATGGTGTGGGCGTGATGAACGAAGACCTGTGGGCGCAGACGGTTGCCGTGGCCATCGAAGGTGCGGTCATCAGCACCGAGCCGAGCGAGGGTGCGTATCGCAGTGACCTTGTGGCCGCCGCCATCGCCGAGCTGCTAGAAGAAAACCCCGACCTTGACCTGACCGGCGACTCGTGGGAGCCGCTGGAGGTCGAAATCACGCCGGGCGGCGAATAAACCCCGCTCAGCGCACCATCTGTCACCAACAAAAAGGGGTGGCCGCGGCCACCCCCTTTTTGCATCTTGGGCCACAGCCCACACAGACCCCGCCGTGGGTGCTATACTGTGGGGGTTGAACGCTTTCAGCGCACCCCAGAGGCAGTCATGTTTGTTGGTGTTGACATCGGCGGGACGTTTACCGACTTTGCTGTTTTGGATGGCGGACAGCTGCGCATCCATAAGCGCCTTTCTACCCCCCAAGACCCATCCGAGTCGATGCTGGTGGGCCTGCGCGAGGTGACCGCCGGTGACCTAAAGCGCCTGCGCGGGGTTGCCCACGGGACAACCGTCGCCACCAACGCGATTTTGGAGCGCAAGGGCGCACGCACTGCCCTGCTGGTGACCGCCGGCTTTCGCGATATGCTGGAGATTGGCCGGCAAGACCGCCCCGACCTCTATGCCCTAGAGCCGCATATCCCACCGCCGGTGGTCGAGCGCCGGCACAACTACGAAGTGACCGAGCGCCTTGATCATACCGGCGCGGTCATCGTCCCGCTCGACCCGCTCAGCGTCGAGGCCGCCTGCCACGCCATGCGCGCCGCAGATATTGAGGCTGCCGCGGTCTGTTTGTTATACAGCTATGTCAACCCTGAGCACGAGCGCGCCGTGCGCTGGCAGATTCAGGCCCTGATGGGCGCGAGCTTTCCGGTCATCCTCAGCAGTGAGGTCTCGCCAGAATTCCGCGAATATGAGCGGGCCAGCACCACCAGCCTAGAGGCGTTTGTCCGTCCGGTGGTCAGCCGCTATGTCGAGCGCTTATCCGCCGGCATCCCCGCCCCGCTGCGCGTGATGCGCAGCGACGGCGGCGTGATGAGCGCCGAGCGCGTGCTGACCGAGGCGGCTCACACTGCCCTCAGCGGGCCGGCAGCTGGCGCAATCGGGGCGCTGCACATGGGCAAGCTGGCCGGCTTTGAGCAGCTGATTACGCTGGATATGGGCGGCACATCCACCGATGTGGCGCTGCTGCCGGCCACTGCGCCGCTGCGCCGCGAGGGCCAAATCGATCAGCTGCCGCTGCGTGTGCCGATGCTGGACATCGAGACGGTCGGGGCGGGCGGCGGCTCGCTGGCGCGCGTGGACAGCGGCGGGGCGCTGCGGGTTGGCCCGCACAGTGCCGGCGCGCTGCCCGGCCCAGCCTGTTATGGACGGGGCGGCACACAAGCCACCGTCACCGATGCCAATCTGGTGCTGGGGCGCATCGACCCGCAGCAGTTTTTGGGCGGGCGCATGGCGCTGGACGTCGATGCGGCCCATCGCGCCATGGATGCCATCGCCGCGCCGCTGGGCCTCAGCCGATATGACGCCGCTGCCGGCATCATCACGGTGGCCAATGCCACCATCGAGCGCGCGGTGCGCCGCGTCAGCGTGGCCCGTGGGCGTGACCCGCGCCAATTTACGCTGGCGGCCTTTGGCGGGGCGGGGGCGCTGCACGCCTGCGCCGTGGCCGAACAGTTGGGCATCCGCCGCGTGTGGATTCCGCGCTATCCCGGGGTGCTGTGCGCCATTGGGCTGCTGGTGGCACAAGTCGAGGTCGGGCGCAGCCGCTCGGTCTTAATCCCGATTGCGCCCGACGGCACGGCTGACCTGACCCCCGCCGTGCAGAGCTATAACGCCCTGCGCGCCGAATGCGCCGCCCTGATGACCCGCGAGGGCGTCTCACCTTCCAGCGTGTTCCTCGACGCCACGCTTGACATGCGCTATCAGGGGCAAGCCCATGAGCTTTCGGTGTCGTTTGCGGCGCTGTATGGGCCTGCGCTGCGCGCCGCCTTTGATTCGGCGCACCAAGCCGCCTATGGCCACGCCTTCCCAGACCGTGCGGTCGAGATTACCGCAGTGCGCGTGCGGATGCGCTCGCAGGCCGAGCCGCCAGCCTTTGAGGCCGAGCGGCAGGTCTCGCAGGCCTACAGCGGCGCAGCCTTCCAGCGCGATACCCTGCCGCCCGGCGCTTTTTTTGAAGGCCCGGCAGTGGTCACACAAGGGGACGCTACCTCGTATATCCCGATGGGGTGGCGTGCCCGCGTGGACGGCTTCCGCAATCTGGTGGTCGAGCGAGTCTAGGGCCGCGCTGCCCCGCCATAATCCACTGTGGCCGAGAGCACAGCCGCCTGCTCACCGGTCGGGTCTGCGTCGGGATGCCATGCCAGCGGCGCGCCATCTGCCCCAATGGTATACACCTTCACCCACACCTGATATGTGCCGTCTGGCAGGCCCTCCAGCCGGATGGCACGCTGATCCCAAACCGCGCCGCCCGCGGGGATGAGCGTGCTGGTCTTGAACGTGCCTCCCAGCCACGAGTCGATGCCCTGCGCACGCACATAGGCATCTTGTGCGCTGACGGCAAAAACGGCCACGGTCACATCTTGGGTGGGGGTCTGCTCCACCTGCCACGCCAGCGAGACGGTCAGCACCCCATTGGCGCTGACCTGCGGCAGGCTCGCCCCATGCAGGGTGATGCGCTCGCCGCGCTGCGGGTCGCTAAACGTGACACCGATCGGCAGCGGCGGCGTATGCGGTGAAGTAGTCGGCGCAGGGGTGGTATCGTATTCCAACAGGCGGGCAAAGGCCGACAGTTTGTCATCGCGCACCAGATAATAGCGCTCAGCCAAGAACCGCTCCAGCGGGCGGATTGTCCACGGCACGTCAATGCTCCTGTCCATCAGCACCCACAGGCGCGAATGGCGCTCAGCGACATGCTCCACCCACGGCGCAACCCCATCAGCCAGCAGGGAGGCTGGCGCAGCCAACGCCGCCTCTGATGGACGCGGGTCATCGGGCTGACCCACCTCACCGGGCGGATAGGGCAGCCCGACCAACCAGCGCCTCGCAGGCTTGCCAGCATTGGCCCAAAAACGCACCGTATCCGGCTGATTGAGCACGACGACACCGCCTTCGGGCACGCGCTCGCGCATCAAGGCCGCCAGCGCGTGCAAATCCTCACGCGCGCCGTGCGTATACGGGTCGGTGACGTATAGGGCCTGCCATCCCCCAAACATCAGCGCCAGCAGCCCCCCAAACGAGGCGCTTATCCCCAGCAGCACCCTCGTTTGGTGTCGTGAGCGGGCGGCCAGCACCACCCATCCGATGCCGGCCAGCCCAAGGGCGGCAACCCCCCACGCAAACCCATCAAGACCGGCCCGCACCCACGCCACATCCGACGGAAACTGCCCAATCAGCGGCAGATAGACCGCCGGACGGCTAAGCGCCAGCACGTTGAGGCCCGGCAGCCAATAGCTCAGGCCGCCAGACTGCTCACTCGTCAGGTAGCCATATAAGTCCCACGGGAACAGCGCGCCCAATCCGGCCCAAACCAGTGAATATATCCCAAGGAAAGCGACACATATCGCAAGAAAAAGATTCCCACGTTTTCCCAAAATATCCCAAATCGGGGCAGAAAGCACCGCGATAAACGGGATGGCCGGCAGCAAAAAGCGGTGCGGCCACATCGTGCCGCCAAACCAATTGCCGCCGATGTCGCCCTCACCGCGCAGCACAGCATAGCCCAACGCCGTGCCCAACAGCACCAGCACACAGGCCGTGACGGTGCGAGCTTCGCCGCGCCGCCACAGCATCAGCGCGCCGGGTACGGCCAGCAGCAAAATCGGAGCAGTGGCCCAAAACGCGCCGCCCGCCGCCAACAGATAGCTGTGTAGGGCCACGCGGGTGGTGTCTGGCAGCAGGGGAAAGGCCGGGCTGAACAGGTAGCCATTGGGGAACAGCGGGCCAAGCCACGTCAGCAGTGGGGTATAGATGAGCGCCAGCGTCAGCGCCATCACGCTGGCCAGCAGGCCAAGCGCGGCGCGCCGCACCATCACCCTGTCCCACCATCCGCGCGGGAGCAGCAGCACGGCAAGGCCCGGCATCGCAAACAGCAGCGTATCTTTGACCATGAACGCGCCAATCAGTACCGCAAGGCCCAGCAGTGTGCCGCGCCGCCCGCCTGACCAGCACAGCAGTGCGCCGCTCAGCAGCAGGGCACTGTGCAGCGGCTCGCGGAAAAACGTGTGCGCATACGGCCAAAAGCCGGTCAGCAGGCCAACCGACAGCATGACCGCGCCGGCGGCAAAACGAGAACCGGTCAGGCGGTAGGCCCATGCAAAGGCCGCTAGCCCGACCAGCGGCGTCACCAACGCGTTGACGCTCATCAGCACATGCCATGTCCCGATGCCGTCGATGCGCTCTGCCAGCGCCACCCACGGCAGCGCCGCCCACAAAAACCCGCTGTCCACCATGCTGACGCGCAGCGGAACAGCGCTGGCGTCAGGCAGGCGGGTCGGAAAGCGTTCCCACGCGGTCAGGTCACGCCACGGCACGCCAAAATGATACAAGCTGTCGGCGGCGTCAGCATATTCGGTTTCGTCACTGACGATCGGTTTGGCCGTCAGCGTGAGCAGATAGACCGCCGCCAGCACCAGCGCAAGCGCGGCGGCGACCGTCAGCGGATGGGTCTGGCGCGGGGTCATCAGCGGCGCAGCAGCGGCCTGAGCCAGCGAAATGTAAAGATGTTGAACGCGGCTCTTTGCAGCCGGCGCAAAAAGGTATCGGCCTCGCCCATATTGACCGCCTCAGTCATGATTTGCCGGCCCATATCCACCTTGCCACGCTTGATTTGCAGGGCGGCCATCGCCTTGAGGGTGTCGCGGTGCATGGCGGTTTGGCCCAGCTCCTGAAAGGCATCAGCGGCTTGCACGTAGAGGTCATAGGCGGCCTCTTTGTCGCCAAGGCTGGAGACCACGCCAGCGAGGTTGCCGCGCGCCATCGCGGTGCGCAGCGGGTCGCCGATCTCCTCAAACACGCCGACGGCCTCGCTCAGCAGGGCGCGGGCGTCTTCATAGCGCTTCTGGTCACGTGCGATGACGCCGAGGTTGGCGCGCATCTCGGCGACCATATCGGCCTGCCCCTGTGCTTCGTATTCAGTGAGGGCTTTCTCAAAGGCTTCGGCGGCAGGTTTAAGCGCGCCCCGATTGTAGTTTTTCATGCCTTCATCGCGGTACATGGCGGCGTTAGACATCGCTGCTGCTCCTGTCGGTGTGTAAATCGTCGATATGGATGGACGCTGTGCTAAAAGCGCTCGATGACGGCCTCTGCCTTGCGCTCGCGCAGCCACTGACTAAAAACCGCTTCTTGGGCCTGCGCACGGCTCTCATCGGTGACCGGTCGCTCCTCAAAGGCCAGCGTCTCGACGATGTGCCACCCCAACAAGGTCTGCACCGGGCCGGCCATCTGCCCGGGCTGAAGGGCAAAGGCCAATTCAGCCAATTCGGGGGTGGTCAGGTCGTCACGGACAAAAAAGCCAAGGTCACCGCCGCTGTCTTTGGTGCTGACGTCGCGCGAGAACTGGGCCGCCAGCGCCGCGAACGATTCGCCGTTTTGCAGGCGCTGCTTCACCTGATCGGCCTCTTCACGGGTGGCCAGCAGGATATGACGCGCCCGCACCGCCCGCAGTGTTTCGATCAGCCCGGCCTCGGACAGCACCGCATCTCGCACGCGCGCCACCAACAAGCTGCCGCGCACCGCCTCGCGCAGTTCCGCCTCGGTATAGCCGTTGGCGCTCAACCAAGACTGCCACCCGCCGGACGCCACCTGCTCCGACTGGGCACGCATCGCGTCCATCTCGGCGTCAAGGTCGGCTTCGCTGACCGTGATGCCCAGCTCGGCGGCGGCCTGCTCAAAAATGACTTGCTCAATCAGGGTGTTGATGACCGCCTCGTCGATGGCGGGGTTGGACGGCGCATTGGGCGGCAGCAGGCGTGCCCGCGCACGCGCAAACGCCCCACTGCTGATGTCTGTGCCATTGACGCGCGCCACCAGCGCCGGCAGTGGGGTAATGGTGGGCTGACTGCCAACCTGTGCCAGCGGTGTGCCATCCGCGGCGGCTGGTGTGACCGGTAGTTCGCTGGGGGCGGCGCATCCGGTGCTGATGCCGGCCCACACCAGCAGGCAAAACAAGACCAAGAATCGGTTCATCAGCGCGCGTACTCCACAGGTTTTAGACGGCCAAACAGCGGGGCACAACCATGCCCCACCGTCCCGATTATGCTGTGTCCGCCGGCACTTGGCAAGCGCGTTGATGTCCGTCCCTCATCCACCGTCCCCGCAGATGCTCTCGCACGGGACACCATCGCGGTCACGGTCAAGGCGGGTGTTGCCGTCTTTCAGGCAGGCATAGGCCTGTGCGCATGTCAGCTGCTGACAGGTGGCACTCTGGCTGGGGCAGACCACCTCGATGTCCGAAGGGGCAGCGCTGGCAATAGGCTCGGGGCGCTGCCGCTGCATCTCGTTCTCAAATTCGCTGATGGCGTGCTCCTTGTCCCGCAGATACATGCCCTGCGCCGCCACATCCCCCATCTGCGCCGCACGGGCGGCACGGATGGCAAAACCATAGGCTTGCAGGGCATAGCTGCGCGCCGCCCGCGCGCACTCGGGGAACGGGCGCTCGCGAAAGCGCGCCAGCTCGGCCTCTAGCAGGGTCACATTGGTGGTATCGGCAATATAAAACGACAGCTCCCAC
>DAOUCZ010000060.1:0-44629 GCA_034431675.1 Anaerolineae bacterium
CTGCACCCGCAGCTCAGCCGACCGCGGTCACCGCCGCGCCGCCCCCGCCGCCACCGCCCCCCGCACCAGCACAATCCGGCGCACCGCTCGCCGCCCGCCCCACCCCCGATGGCCCATCGGTGGCGGCCAACACCCCAATCGAACTGCCCAAGCAGACCCCTGTGGTACACAGCACCACGCCCAAACAAGACTACGTCGTGCCTGAGTTCCGGCAGGTGCTCAACCCGGGCAGCAAAGCCGACTACGACCGCAAGGCGCTGGTCGAGCGGGCGCGCATCATCCAAGAGACACTGGAGAGCTTTGGCGCGCCCGGCAAAGTGGTCGAAATCAATACCGGCCCAGTGATTACCCAATTCGGCGTCGAGCCGGGCTATGTGATGCAGCGTGACCGCCAAAGCCGCGTCAAGGTGTCGGCGATTGCCCAGCTGGATAAAGACCTTCAGCTGGCCTTGGGCGCGCGCAGCATCCGCATCGAAGCACCGGTGCCGGGCAAGGGTTATGTCGGCATCGAAGTGCCCAACGACACCCCCGTCACCGTCAGCCTGCGCGACGTGCTGGAATCCAACCGCTATCAGCGCCTGAAGTCGCCGCTGGCGATTGCGCTGGGCGAGAGCGTGGACGGCACACCGGTGGCCGCCGACCTCGCCTCGATGCCCCACCTGCTGATTGCCGGCACGACCGGCTCGGGCAAGTCGGTGTGCGTCAACGCCATCATCGCCAGCCTGCTGCTGCGCAACACCCCAGAGCAGGTCAAGTTCATCATGGTAGACCCCAAGCGCGTCGAGCTGACCGGCTACAACGGCATCCCGCACCTGATTGCGCCAGTGGTGGTCGAGGTCGAGCGCATCATCGGCGTGCTGAAGTGGCTGACGCGCGAGATGGACGACCGCTACAAAAAGTTCAGCGTGGCCGGCGCGCGCAATATCGAGGACTACAACCGCAACCGCGACCCCAACAGCGAAGCCATGCCCTACATCGTCACCATCATCGACGAGCTGGCCGACCTGATGATGCTAGCCCCCGAAGAGGCCGAGCGCTACATCACCCGCATCGCGGCCATGGCGCGCGCTACCGGCATCCACCTTGTGATTGCCACCCAGCGCCCGTCTGCCGACGTGGTCACCGGCCTGATTAAGGCCAACTTCCCCGCCCGTATCGCCTTTGCGGTGGCCGGCAACGTGGACAGCCGCGTCATCCTTGACCAGCCCGGCGCCGAAAAGCTGCTCGGGCGCGGCGACATGCTCTACCTGTCCGCCGATTCGCCCTCGGCACAGCGTTTGCAAGGCGTGTTCGTCTCGGACAGCGAGCTGAGCAGCATCATCCGCTATTGGAAGGCGCAAACCGCCGGCCAGCCGCAAAAGCCCACCCTGACCTTTGGCGCAGAGGCCGATGACAAAGCCGGCGCGCGCCCGCAGATCGCCTCACAGCAGCGCCCGCCTGCCGCACCAGCAGTGGGCGCGCCGTCCCGCGGCCTGTTTGACGATTTGGACGAGGACGAAGACGCCGACTATGAGGACGACGACGCCGGCATCGATGACGAGCTGTTCGAGCGCGCCGTCGAGCTGGTGCGTCGGCAGAACGGCGCTTCGGTCTCGCTGTTGCAGCGCAAAATGCGCATCGGCTATGCCCGCGCCGCCCGCCTGATTGATGCCATGGAAGAGCGCGGCATCATCGGCCCACAAAAAGAAGGCAGCAGCAAACAGCGCGACGTGCTGCGCTAAGACGCCCCCATCACAAAAGAAGCCCCCTTCTGCGCGTGCAAGAAGGGGGCTTTGATTTCAACCCAGAGCGGGCCGCTCGGCTCAGTCTCCGATGGCGTCCATCAGCTCGTGGAACTGCGCGATGTACAGCTGCTGCTTGCTGTCGCTCATCGCCACTGGCGGGTTGGGGTGCACCTCCACCATCAAGCCCTCGACACCGAGCGCCTTGGCGGCCCGCGCCATCGGGATGGCGATGTCGCGCCGGCCCGCGCTGTGGCTGATGTCGATGATGACCGGCAGGTGCGTCTCGAGCTTGAGGGCAGCCACCGCGCCGATGTCCAGCGTGGCGCGCGTCCATTTTTCAAAGGTGCGGATGCCGCGCTCAATCAGCATCACGTTGGGGTTGCCGCTGGCCACAATGTATTCGGCGGCATACAAGAACTCTTCCATCGTCGCGCCAAAGCTGTGCTTCAGGATGATCGGCTTGTTCTGCTGGCCCAACGCCTTGAGCAGATAGGCGTTTTGCATGTTGCGCGCGCCCACCCAGAACACGTCCACATAATCGTACATCGTCTGGAGCTGGCTCTTGTCCATAATCTCGCTGACGACGAACTGACCGTATTTGTCGGCCACCTTGCGCGCGATTTTCAGGCCTTCTTCGCCCAAGCCCTGAAACTCATACGGCGAGGTGCGCGGCTTATAAGCCATCCCGCGCAAGAACTTGACCCCGCGCTGGGCCAGCGCCGCGGCGGTCTCGTCCATCTGCTCAAAGCTCTCCACCGCGCACGGGCCGGCAATCACCTTAAAGTCGTCCCCGCCGAGGGTGGTCACCCCGTCTGGCATGGTGATGATGGTGCGCTCACTGGCCGATTTGCGCTGCACCTTCAGCTTGGCCTTGGCCTGACTCTCTTCGAGCGCCATCGACGCGCGGAAAATCTCTTTAAACAGCGCCTTAATGGCATCGTTACTGAACGGGCCGTTGTTGGCCATCTCCAGCGCTTGCAGCATCTGTGCCTCACGCGCGGGGTCATAAAACCCTGCGCCAATGGCCGACTGAACCTTGCCGATTTCGCTGACGACGCGGGCGCGCTGGTTGAGCAAGTCCAGCAGCTGCAAGTTGATGGCGTCCACCTGCCCGCGCAGTTCCAGCAGGCGTGCTTCGTTTGACATAATGCGGTGTTCCTTTGTGCGTGACGGTTATACGTTTCCCCAACGTGAGAATTTGATTATAACGCCTTGCGCAAAACCGGCCACCCAAAAAGCGGGGTAAAAAACGCCCAAAACGCGGCCATGCCCACAGCTGCACCGCCCAAAACGCCCCTTTCTCATCAGCCTGTTGTAGGCGCGGGGCTGGGCAGAATGCCTCTCGTCCCCCTGCCGGCGGGCGGGCGGTTGCTATTCGGTGGGCATTTGCTGTATCGTTTTGCTAACATCAAACACAATATCCCCCACCGCCCCGATATTCGTGCATCGCGTATCGTTTTGTAGGACTGCCAAATCCATGCTGCATCGCTCCTCCTTGCCCCCCTTGCGCTGGTGCGTGCTGGCGCTGTTATCGTGCCTTTTTTGGATGTCTGTCGGCGCACAGACCCTGCCACAGTACCGCCTGACCGTGCTAGATGCCGGCGTCACCCCCGACTTGTGCGCCGTGCGGTTTTCGGTATCGGTCAGCAACAGCGGCGGGCCAGCGGTCGAGACGGTTCAACTGGCACTCAGCACAGTCAGCGGGCAGCTGACCCGCGTGGATGTCACCCCGCTCAATACCGGCGCAACCGCCGCCTATCAGCTGGTGGCAGACCTCACACAGAACAACTTGCCCACCGGCCCACAACCGTTTTTCATCGACTTCTACCTTAATGGGGTGGAATGGGGCGACTCGCCGACCCTAGAGCGCAATCTGACCATCCCCGCGCCGCCCCCGCAGTGCTACAACCGCGCCCCGCAGGGCGGCGGGCTGGGCAGCTTTATCGTCACCCTGCCCGGGCTGGGCATCAGCATAGACCTGCTCAACCCCACGCCAGAACAGCTCGCGCTGATGGTTGGGGTGGTCTTGATTGTGCTGGTGCTGATGCTGTGCGTGGTGTGGCTCATCCGGCGGATGGGCCGCCGCCCGCCGGTGTTTGGCAATCAGCTAGCGCCCTATGCCATGCAGCCCCCCCCGCCCGACCCGCGCAGCGAGGCCGCCATCCGATACGGCTGGCAGCTGAACGCCCCCAACAACCTGATTAACGTGGCCGCCACCACGCAGGCAGTGGCCGCGGTCAAGCTGCTGACCAACACCGACGGGGTCTATCTGGACGGGTGGGCTATCACCGCTGTGCGCCTGTCTCAATATGACCAGTATGGACGGGTGGCGCGCAGCGTCACGCTCGCCCCGCACAAGATGGTGCGCAGCCTAGAGCGTTTGGCACACAGCAGGCCGCGCAAAAACCAAAGCGCCGAACAGTGGATAGCACAAGCCGAGCGCCGCGTGACCCCGCTGGCGCGCTATCTGGCCAACACCTTTGCCAAGCGCATCACCCCGCGCAGCGCAGTGCTGCCGGTGGCGCTCGACATCCGCCTAAAAGGGGTGCACGGCGAGGTCAAAATCATGTTCCGCCTGTTCCAATACGACGGCAACCAATGGCTCGAAATCAAGCACTGGGAGCCAGACATGACCGTGACCACCGAGCGGATTCACGAAATCTACACCTACACCCTGCACGGCCAAACCCCGGGCGAGAATTTCCGCGATTACAAGCGCCGCCTGCCGCTGGACATCGCGCGGGCGCTGGTCGATTTTGTCACGCCGCCCGGCATCGAATAAAGCGAGGGATACCGATGCTCATCCTCAAGCGTGCCGACGTTGAGCAGGTGCTGACCCTGCCTGCATGTATCGAAGTGATGGCCGACACCATGCGTGCCCTTGCGCGCGGCGAGGCGGTGCTGCCGCTGCGTCCGGTCATCGGCCTGCCGGGCGAGAACCTGCTGCTGGTGATGCCCGCCGCCCTGACCGGCGCGCATCCGGCGGTCGGGGTCAAGCTGCTGACGATTTTTGGCGACAATCCAGCCCGCGGCCTGCCGATTATCCAAGGCATGGCAGCCGCCTTTGACCCCAAGGATGGGCGGGTGCTGGCCATCGCCGATGCCGGCAGCATCACCGCCATCCGCACGGCGGCGGTCAGCGGGGTGGCCACGCGCGCGCTGGCCCTGCCACAGGCCGATGACCTCGCCATCCTTGGCAGCGGGGTACAGGCCAGCACCCATCTGGCGGCCATGCTGGCGGTGCGCCCGATCCGGCGCGTGCGGGTGTGGAGTCGCACACCGGCCCACGCCCAAGCCTTTGCCCAAACCGAGGGCGCACGCCGCGGCCTCAGCATCGAAGTCTGCGACAGCCCCAACGCGGCCATCGAGGGCGCATCGCTGATTTGCGCCTGCACCAGCGCGATCGAACCCATCATCAGTGGGGCGCAGCTGGCCGAGGGTGCGCACATCAACGCGGTCGGGGCATATACCCCCCACATGCGCGAGTGCGATACCGATGCGGTACAGCGCGCCCATGTCTATGTCGATTCGCTGGAGTCGGCGTGGGCCGAGGCGGGCGACTTAATCATCCCGCTCAGCGAGGGCGCGATTACCCGTCAGCATGTGGCTGGCACGCTGGGAGAGGTGCTGCTCGGCCTTGCCCCCGCCCGCAGCACCCCCCAAGAGGTCACGCTGTTCAAGTCGTGTGGGCTGGCCATCCAAGACGCCGCCGCGCTGCACTTTCTGGTGGCACAGGCGCGGGCCGCCGGCGTCGGGGTTGAAGTCGAATTCTAACCGGTCAGGCGCTGCCCCACACGCGCGCCCCCAGCGCTAACAGCCCCGCCACCGACTCGATGGCGGCAGGGTCGCCAAAGGCCTCGCCGGGCGTATATAAGCTGCGCCCCTGCGCGGCGGCAAAACGCGCGGCGTGCATCGCCCCACCATCATGATTGGACTGCACCACCAGCACCGCATGGCTCAGGCCGGTGATGATGCGGTTGCGCGCAATCAAGGCGGGGGCATAGGCCGGCGCGGTCGGGTTGACCTCGCACAGCAGCGCGCCGCCCGCCGCAAGGATGCGTTCGGCCAGCGGGCGCGACTCGGACGGATAGGGCATCAGCACGCCGCCGCCCAACACCGCCACCGTCTGCCCGCCGGCATCCAACGCCGCCTGATGCGCCGCACTGTCGATGCCCAGCGCCAGCCCACTCACCACCAGCTGCCCCGCCTCAACAGCGCGGGCCGCGGCCCGCCGCGCATAGGCCAGCGCTGGCTCGGTCGGGGTGCGTGTGCCCACCACCGCCAGCGCCTGCGGCCAGACCGTCGGCAGCGCCCCTCGCACAAACAGCAACGGCGGGGCATCGGGGGCGTGCCGCAGCAGCGCCGGATAACCCGGCGACTCCCACCCCAGCACCTGCACCCCCGCCTGACCCCAATGCTCAAGGTCAGCGGCGGTACGCGCGGGGTCGGCGCGGCGGATGCCCTTGCACAGCGCCGGCCCAATGCCCTTGATGCGCCGCAGCGCCTTATCGGGCGCACTCAGCACCGCCTCGGCAGTGCCAAAGGCCTCCAGCAGGTGGGTCAGCGTCTTGCCGCCGATGCCCGACACAAGGCACAGCGCCACCCACGCGGCGGAAGGCGTCGTCACCGGCTAGTCTTCCTTATAGTATTCGATACTCGACAGCAGCATGGTGTTCATAAACGTGTTGACCTGACGCAGCAGATTGGCCCAGTCCGACGGGCTGCGCGGCGCGGCCAGCTCACTCCATGTCAGCACCGAATTCATCACAAAATCGCTGAAATAGAAAAAGCCGCGCACCGCCTGCGGCAGGTTCAGGTGATCGGCGGTCAGGGCGATGGCGTACTGCTTGCCGATTTCGATCGCGCGCGACAAATTGGCATCCTGCGCGCCGCCGGCCAGATAGGCCCGCAGCTCTTCCAACAAGGCGCGCCCCTGCGTGCGCAGCAGCTGACGGGTGGCATCGCTCATGGCGGTGTACCACGGCGCATCGGCCAGCTTGCCGTCCCCCACTTGCAAGCGGGTCTGGCCCAGCGCGCTTTGCAAAATCACCTGCACCTCAATCGGCTGAATCTCGCTGGGCGGGCGGATGTGCCGCTCAAGGTCGGCAAGCCGAAAGCGCCGATGCCCGCCCGGCGTGCGCCGGCTGGCCACCTCGCCCTTATCGGCCCATGTCCGCACGGTGGCGGGGTGCACGCCAAGGATTTCTGCCGCACGCCGCAGGCTGACCCATTCATGATCGGTATTGGACATAAAAACGTCTCTGTCTTCCTCTTGGTGTGGTGTTCTAAGGCCCATTATAACGCGCCGCATGCTATACTGCTGATTGTGAGAAAACATACAAGCACAGGGGAGCAAAAATCACCATGCGCGGGTGGCGGATCGGGATCGGGTATGTGTTGGCAGCGGTGCTGATGCTGGCCGGATGCGGCAGCCCGGGCGGCCAAACCCCGCCCGATGTGCGCATCCGCGAGGCGTGGGCGCGCCCAACCGTCTATGCCGATGGGGTTGGCTCGCCGGTGGGCGGCACGGCAGCGGTCTACCTGACAATGGTCAACATCGGGGATTATGATACCGCGCTGCTGGAGGCCATCAGCGGGGTGGCCGGCAGCACCCTGCTGCACGAGACGCGCATCGAGGACGATGTGGCCTCCATGCACAGCCAGCACAGCGGCGTGAGCATCCCTGCAGGGGCAACAGTGGTGTTTGAGCCGGTCGGCAAGCACATCATGCTGATTGACCTGCGTCAGCCGCTAATAGAGGGAGAGACCTTTGCCGTGACGCTGCGCTTTCGCCACGGCCAGACCGTGTCTGTCCCCGTCACGGTTGAAGACCGCTAGGTTCGCTGCGCCAAGCAGTTGCGAGGTGGTCAAGCAAACCCGTGCGGGATTGGGTATAATGGCGCACAGAGGTGCGTTGAGCGCACAGTGTGATTGAGGACTATGACCGACCAAGCCCCGCAGTTCATCGACGAGGTGGGCAGACCGGCCCGTGCGATGCCATCTGCCAGCACAGAGCGCAGCCTAACCTTTTGGCAGACGCTGGATAAGCCGATGTTGATTATCGTCGGGGTGCTGCTGGCCATCGGCCTGATTATGGTGTACAGCACCACCTTTGACTGGAGCTTTGCCCTGACCGGCAGCCCGACCGCCAAGGTGCTGGAGCAGGCGCGCAACGTCGGCATCGGGATTGCGGCGGCGCTGGCGGCGCTGGTGTTTGGGCATCGGCGTCTACACCGCTTTTCGATTTTGATCCTGATTGGCACGCTTGGCTCGCTGATTGCGGTGCTGCTGTTTGGCGACGACGTATTTAACGCGCGCCGCTCGCTGATTGCCGGGCGCTTTCAGCCGGGCGAGCTGGCCGAGCTGACCATGGTGATTTACATGGCGGCGTGGCTGTCCAGCAAGACCACGCGCATCCGCAGCTTGACCTATGGCCTGCTGCCATTCGCGATTTTGGTCGGGCTGGTGTGCGGTCTGGTGATTTTGCAGCCCGACGTCTCGACCGCGGTCATCATCTTTGCGGTGTGCGGCACGATGTTCTTTCTGGCCGGGGCAGACCTTGTGCAGATTGGCACAGCAGCCGGCATCGCCGGGCTGGCCGGCGTGGTGCTGGTGCTGAGCGGCAACCTGTTGTATGCGCAAGATCGCGTCGGGACGTTTGTGGCCTCCATCACCGACATCACGCGCGCGCAGTATCAGGTGTTTCAGGCCTATGTGGCCTTTAGCAACGGTGGGCTGTTTGGGGTTGGGCTGGGCCTGAGCCAACAAAAGTTCAACAACGCGCTGCCCGCCCCCCACACCGACTCGATTTTCGCCATCATCGGCGAAGAATTTGGGGTGGTGGGGGCAACGGTGGTGGTGCTGCTGTTTGCGGCGATGGTGGCGCGCGGCCTGATGATTGCCCGCCGCGCCGGCGATGGCTATTCGGCCCTGCTGGCGTCTGGCCTCACCATCTGGATTGTGAGCAAGGCACTGCTCAACATCGCGGTGATGCTGGCGCTCGTCCCGCCAACCGGCATCGCGCTGCCGTTCATCAGCTTTGGCGGGTCTTCGATGGTGACGGTGCTGGTGGGTATCGGGTTGATTTTGAGTGTGCAGCGCGCCACCATCCTGCGCGAGCACGCGGCAGAACGAAGGGGGACTCGTGCGCCTATTGATCGCAGCCGGCGGGACGGGCGGGCACGTCTATCCGGCCCTAGCAGTCGCTGAAGCATTACACGCGCAAGAGCCGGCAGCCCCGATGATTTTCGTCGGGACGCGCGGCGGGATGGAGCGCCCGATGGTCGAGAAATCGGGCGTGCCGTTTGTGGCCTATCATGAGGTCTTGGCCGGCCCGCTGCACGGCGTCGCCGTGTGGGTGATGCTGTGGAGCGTGTGCAAGCTGGCGCTGGGCTGGCTGATGTCGCTGGGAATTGTGCTGCGCCACCGCCCGGATGTGGTGCTGAACACCGGCGGCTGGGCCGCCGTGCCGGTCAGTGCGGCGGCATGGGTGCTGCGCGTGCCGGTGGTGGTCTATCTGCCAGACATCGAGCCGGGCTTGACCATCCGCGCCATGCGCCCAATCGCCACGCGCATGGCCGCCACCACCGCCGCCAGCGCGCCCTATATCCCGCCGCGCAAGCTGGCCGTCACCGGCTATCCGCTGCGGCGTGCCGTGCTCAGCGCCACCCGCGCGCAGGGCCTTGCGCATTTCGGCCTCGATCCGGCCAAGCGCACCCTGCTGGTATTTGGCGGCAGCCGCGGCGCACGCAGCATCAACGTGGCCGTCATTGAGGCGCTGCCGCGCCTGCTGGCCGCCGGCGATTTGCAAATCATACACGTCACCGGCGAGCTGGATGCCGACCGCGCCGAGGCCGTGCGCCATACCGCCGACTATCACCCGTTTGCCTATCTGCATGACGACATGGGCCTTGCGCTGGCCGCCGCCGACCTGTGCGTGTGCCGCAGCGGCGCAAGCACGCTTGGAGAGCTGCCCTATTTCGGCCTGCCGTCCATCCTTGTGCCCTATCCCCATGCGTGGCGCTACCAAAAAGTGAACGCCGACTATCTGGCCGAGCACGGCGCGGCGCTGGTGCTGCGCGACGAAGACATGCCCGCCCAACTGGCCGACCTCGTCCGCGCCCTGCTCGATGACCCCGCCCGCCTCGAGGCCATGCGGCAGGCCGCCCGCGCGCTGTCGCAGGGGGACGCCGCCGCCAACCTCGTCGAGCTGCTGCGTCACCCCCGCCCACCGGCTTCCCCCGCGCAGGCCGCCCCGCTCTCGTCTGCTTCTTCCCCCGCCAACGGAGACTCGCGCTTATGATGCAGTTGAACCTGCTGTTTTTTGTGCTGGTGGTGGTGTTTGGGCTGGTGGGCTATGCACGGGGCTGGAACAAAGAGGTGATTTCGACCGCCGGCATCATCCTTGCGCTGTTCGCCATCTACAACTTTGACGACGTGCTGCGCTCGATGGTCAATGCCGACCCGCTGCCCGGTCAGCCGCTCAGCCAGCAAATCATCGCCAACCGGCAGTCGCTGTTTTATTTGCAGTCGGCGCTGTTCGGCATCATCGTGTTCTTTGCCTATCAAACGCGCGCCATCATCGGCGAAGAGGTGCGCCGTGCCGCCCCGCGTGACCGGCGCGACCGCGACGGCAACGACGAGTTTCAGACCCGCATCATGGGCTTTCTGTTTGGCCTGCTCAACGGCTACCTCATCTGGGGGTCGCTGTGGTATTTCATGGATCGAGCCGGCTACCCCCTTGCGCCCTATGTCAGCGCCCCACCCCCCGGCAGCGACAGCTTTGCGCTGATTGGGCTGCTGCCGCTGAACGTGCTGGCCCCGGGCGGCATCGACACCCTGCTGACCATCATGGTGATCGTGGCCTTCCTCATCGTCCTGATTTTGATTTAGGCGGACAGTGGCATGATCGAATTGTCATCGGTGTTGTGGCTGGCGGTGATGCTGAGCGGGCTGCTGGGCTTTCTGCGCGGCTGGCGCGAAGAGATACAGGTGATGGTCATCCCGATTGCCTATATCTACCTGCTGATTCAGTTTGACTTATTTGTGCGCGCCATCGGGTTCTTGGCCAATATCTCCACCAACGTATGGTTTATACTGCATGTCATCGGGTTTTTGGGCACCACATGGTACTTTGGCTACCGCGGCCACCGCATCGTAGACCCGCGCTATGGACGGTTCAACTCGTCGGCCAGCTGGCTGGGGGCGCTGTTTGGCGCGCTCAACGGCTGGCTGCTGATGGGCACGTTCTGGTATCTGATGGACATCCACGAGTACCCGCTGACGCCCTATATCACCGCGCCGTCCATCACCTCGCCCAGCGCCGATGCGGTATGGGCGCTGCCCCCTGTGCTGTTCACCGGCGGCATCTCTGCCGGCAACCCCGACTTTTTGCTGGTGGTGGTGCTGATTGCCATCCTGATTCGCTTTCGGGCCTAAAACCGCCCGCGTGCCAGCGCACTGCCGGCATGTTTGTCTTGCCCTGCCGGCTGGCCGCGATCGGGACGGCTGGCCGCCCCCTCTTGGAGTGAATAACCCGTGTCTCATCCCTTTACACGCCTCAGCGCCGACACGCGCATCCATCTGGTCGGCATCGGCGGGACGGGCCTGTCGGCCATCGCCCGCGTGCTGCTAGAGCGCGGTATACCGGTCAGCGGCAGCGACCGCGCACTCAACGCCGTCACCGCCCAGCTGGCCGGCCTCGGCGCGCTGATTTATCAAGGCCATCATGCCGACCACATCGCCGGCGCAGCTGCCGTGCTCATCACCTCGGCGGCGCAAGCCGATAACCCGGAAATCATCGCGGCCCGCGCGGCAGGCTTGCCGGTGCTGAAGCGGCGCGAGTTTCTGCCGCTGCTGCTGGGCGCTGACCGCGTGATTGGCATCGCCGGCACACACGGCAAAACCACCACCACCGCCATGACCACCCACATCCTGCAACAAGCCGGCTTGCAGCCCGGCTACATCGTCGGCTCGGTGATGCAGAACACCGGCACAAACGCCAGCGCTGGCGCGGCGGGCGCACCGTTCGTCATCGAGGCCGATGAATATGACGACATGTACCTTGGCCTGACGCCAGCCGTGGCGGTGCTGACCAGCGTCGAGTGGGATCACCCCGACTTCTTCCCCGCCGAGGCTGACCTCGTGCGCTCGTTTGCGGCCTATCTGGGGCGCATCCGCGCGGACGGCGCACTGGTGGTCAACCTTGATACCCCGCTGGCGCGCCCGCTGGCACAAGCCCAACGCGCACGCGGGATGACGGTGGTCACTTATGGCCTTGCGCCAGACGCCGATTGGCAGCTGCGCGGTTTGCACGTCACGCCTGACGGCCTCACCCACTTCGAGGCGCATCATCCGGCCAGCGGCCAACAGGTGGCGCTCTCACTGCGCGTGCCGGGGGCACACAACGCCCTGAACGCGCTCGGGGCAGCGCTCGCCGCCCGTCAGCTCGCCGTGGATTGGCCGACCGCTGCCGCCGCGCTGACTCGCTTTGAGAGCACCGGTCGGCGCTTTGAGGTGCGCGGGCAAACCCCCAGCGGCTTACTGGTGATTGATGACTACGGGCATCACCCGTCCGCCATCCGTGTGACACTGGAGGCGGCGCGCCTGCGCTACCCCGACCGCGCCATCTGGGCAGTGTGGCAGCCGCACACCTACAGCCGCACCGCAGCGCTGATGAACGACTATGCGCGCTGTTTTGGCGCGGCAGACGGCGTGGCGGTGATGGACATCTATGCCTCGCGCGAGCAGGCGGTGGCCGGCGTCACCGGTCAAGCCGCCGCGCAAGCCGTGGCGGCGCATCACGCCAACGCCCATTACACCGGCGGCATCGATGCCACGGTGGCCGCGCTGCGCACCCTTGTGACTGGGCCGGCAGCGGTGTTGGTCTTCAGCGCCGGCGATGCGGTGCGCGTCAGCGAGGGACTGCTGTCATGAGCGACAACCCGTTTTTGGCCGCTGGGTTGGGGGCTGTGGTGGAGCAGAACGCCCCGTTGGGCAAATATACCGCGGCACGGTTGGGCGGGCCGGCCCAGTGGCTGTATGTGGCGCGCTACGATGAAGACGAACTGATACAGGTGGTGCAAACGGCATGGCGCGCCGGCCTGCCGGTGCGCGTGCTGGGCGGCGGGGCAAATGTGCTGGTGGCCGACGCGGGGGTGCGCGGACTGGTGATTGTCAACCGGCAGGCCGGCATTGAGCCGACGCCAGACCCCGCCGTCTTGGATGTGCGCGCCGGCACATCACTCACGCAGGTCTGCCGGCGCTGCCAAGCCTTGGGCCTACGCGGCTTTGAATGGGCGGTGGCCGTGCCGGGCACAATCGGCGGGGCGGTGGTGAATAACGCCGGCGCGCACGGCGGTGAGATGGCCGGCTGTGTGGTGGAGGCGCGCGTGCTGCACCCCGACGGACTCCAGACCTATCCCCATGCCGCGCTGGCCTATGCCTATCGCCACTCGGCGCTGAAGGCGCGCCCAGACCGCGCCTTTGTGGTGCTCAGTGCGCTGCTGCGCTTTCTGCCCGATGACCCCGCCGCCATTCAAGCCCGCATGGATGAATACAACGCCTATCGCAAACGCACCCAGCCCGGCGGGGCAAGCCTTGGCAGCGTGTTCAAGAACCCCGCTGGCGACTATGCGGGTCGGCTGATCGAAGCCGCCGGCCTCAAGGGGCTGCGGGTCGGCTCGGCACAGGTGTCAGAGCGCCACGCCAACTTCATCGTCAACGACGATGCCGCCGGCTCTGCCAACGACTATCACCGCCTTGTGCGCGAGGTGCAGCGCATCGTGCACGAGCGCTTTGGTGTGCTGCTAGAGACCGAAATCGAATTTATCGGGTTTGAGGGGTGAAGTGCGAGACAGCCTCACCCCACCCCTCATCAGCGGCGTCTTAGCGCAGCTTGGACGATTTGCTGCCCTTTAGGCCCTTCAGCCCCTTGATGCCGCGCCCGGCAGTCAGGGCCACAAGGCTGGTCTTATAGTCAAAGGTGGTGCGGCGCTTGTCGGCGTGGGCCGCCTGCCCAATCTTCACCAGCGTATCGACCACCTCGGCGGCGGATAGGCCGCTCTCGCGCCACAGATACAGCGCCAGCGACCCGGGCATGGTGTTGATTTCGTTAAGATAGACCTTCTCGCCCTGCACAAGGAAGTCGAGGCGGGCGATGCCGCGCCCTTCCACCGCCCGAAACGCCCGCACGGCCAAGGTCTGGATGGCGGTGGTTTGCGCATCGGACAGCGGGGCGGGGATGATGCGCTCGGCGCTCTTCATGCCGCCCGCGCCCCCGCGCAGATACTTGTCCTCATAGGTCAAAAAGTCTTCTAGGCCGCGCGGCTGTTCCAGCACCGAGGCGCGCATCGCGCTGTCGTCGCCCATCACCGAGCAGTTGATTTCGACCGCGTCGGTCACCGCCGCCTCGACCATGATGCGGCGGTCAAAGCTGGCCGCCACCTCAATCGAAGCGCGCAGCAGGCCGCGGTTGTCCACGCGCGCCACCGCGATGCTGCTGCCCAGCGTGACCGGCTTGACAAACATCGGGAAGGGCAGCTTGGCGGTCAAGCGGTCAAGGATGGCCTCGGGGTCTTCGTTCCACTCCGCACGGGTGAACACGATGTCATCGACCACCGGCACGCCGGCCTGCCGCAGCACCTGCTTGGTCATGGCCTTGTCGTTGCAGATGGCCGAAGCCAGCACCCCACAGCCCACATACGGCAAATCAGACATCTCCAGCAGGCCTTGCAGCGTGCCGTCCTCCCCGTGCGAGCCGTGAATGGCCGGAAAGACCACATCCAGCCGCTGCACGCTGGGCCGGCTGAACAGCCCACCGGTCGGGTTAATCAGCAAACCGCCGTATTGCGTGCTGGGCGAGAGCACCACCGCGCTGACCCCCTTCAGCTGAGGGATGGCCTGTTCGTTGGTGAAGTTTTTCAGCGATTTGAGGGCGTCGCCGGTAATCCAGCGCCCATCGCGGGTGATGTAGACAGGGATGACCTCGTAACGGCGCGGGTCAAACGATTGCATAATCTGATGGCCGGTCACGATGGAAACATCGTGCTCGACACTGCGCCCGCCAAAAATCACGGCGACCACGGTTTTACGTTGTGCACTCATGGGTATGTATGTCCCAGACAAAAACAAAACAGGCTAACTATCCGTTAGATTGTTGGGATTTGTCAAGGTTTGCCCTGCACCAAAGAAAACACGCACAAGCCGGCCTATCCGGCAAATTCGCGCAGGGCCTGCGCCACCTCGTCGGCCCGCTCAATCGGCAGCATGTGGCCGGCGTCGCCATACAGCCGCAGGCGCGCATTGGGGATGTTGTCGGCCAAATAGTGACTAAAGCGCGGCGGGGTCATCTGGTCGGCTGTGCCGCACAGCACCAGCGTCGGCTGATGGATGTCGGGCAGGCGCTGACGGATGTCGAAGTTGTCGCAGGCGGCATAATCCCGCGCAATCACCACCGGCGGCTGCGCCAGAAAAATCTTGCGGCCCATCTCCTTGATTTCGCGGCTGACCGACACCCCCCACAGCCATGACTGGTCAAACAGGCGGCGGGCAACCTGCTCGGGGTTGTGGGCCACCACATTCAGCAGGTCGGGGTGCACGCGCAGGCGCGCGCCAGTGCTGATGAGGGCCAGCGCGGCCACGCGGTCAGCGGCATCCAGCGCCATGCTCAGGGCAATCGCCCCGCCCATGCTGTGCCCGACAAGGATGACACGCGGCAGCTCCAGCGCATCCAGCAGCGCGACGAGGTCGGCGGCGTGGTCAGCGATATGGTCATGGCCCGCCCCCTCGGAGCGCCCATGCCCGTTGAGGTCAACCGCGATATGGTTCAGCTTGCGGATTGGCGCACTCCAATCCAGATGCGTGCCACCCGCGCCATGAATCAGCAGCAGAGGTGGAGTAGGGGCATCTGCGCTGCGGTGGTCGGCAATCCACAGTGTCCCGCGTGGGGTGTTGATGTGTGGCATTATGGTATAGTCTTAGGTGTGATGTCATGACGGTTGATACCTATTGTACGCCGTTTTGCGGTATTTTGCAGGCGGTCACTGACATCACACAGCACCGCCACAAGAGGAACAGGATGGCAAACGCAAAGACATTCTATATTTTTCATGGTGATGACGACATCGCCATCGAAGAGGCCGTCAACAAGCTGCGCACTGGCATGGGCGAGTTTGGCGACATGAACACGTCTGAATATGACGGGGAGGCCGTGAGTGTGCCCGAGATGCTCAACGCCGTGGCCTCATACCCCTTTCTCAGCGACAAGCGGCTGGTCATCGTCAAGGGGTTCATCGCGCATGTCACACGCAAGGGCGCGGGCGAGGCCGGCAAGCGCGCACTGGAGCAGCTGATGCAAGAAGGCCCAACCCTGCCCGAGCACGCCCGCCTGATTTTGGTCGAGCGCGGCATGCTGCCCGAAAAAGACAAGCTGTCGAACGCGGTGGCCGCCATGCCCAACGGCTTTGTGCGCGCCTTTGCCGTCCCCGCCGACCTCAGCGGGTGGCTGACCAAGCGAGCAGCGGCCTATCAGGCCGAGATTGAGCCGCGCGCGGCGGCGGCGCTGGCCGAGATGGTCGGGCCAGATTTGCGCCGCCTCGACAACGAGCTGGTCAAGCTGGCCGATTATGCCCACCCCCGCACGGTCATCACCGAGGAGGACGTGGCAGCGCTCACCCCCTATGTGCCCGAGGCCAATATCTTCCGCATGGTGGACGCCATGGCCAGCGGCGACGGCAAAACCGCACTGCGCCTGCTGCATCAGCTGCTGCGCGACAAGAACAACACGGTTTTCAGCGTCTATGGCATGATAACGCGCCAGTTCCGCCTGCTGATTCTGGCGCGCGAGCAGCTCGATCGCGGTGGGGCAGGGGGGATGGCCGGCGTGCTGGGCCTGCCCCCGCGCGCCGCCGAGAGCTTTGCCCGTCAGGCCCGCGCGTTTGGCATCCACGAGCTGGAGGCCATCCACCGCCGCCTGCTGGATTATGATGTGGCGATGAAAACCGGCCAGATCGACCCCGAACTGGCCGCCGACCTGTTGATGTCGGGACTGCGGGCATAGCGCGCAGGTCTTGGCGCGGGTCTGCCCCGCCGTGCTCAAACCGTCGGGCAATCGCCCCTCGCAAAACGCGCCGCGCGCCGTATACTCGTCACACCTGACAAGTGTAAGGTGTTTGTCCAGATGATTATTCGCCGTGAAGACCCGCGCGCGTTCTTGTATTCACGCCGCCGGCGCGGCCCGCTGCGCACCATCTTGCTCTCGGCGGTGCTGCTGATGCTGTTGGCGCTGCTGTGGGTGCGCGATAACCCGTCTCAGGCCGAGCTGCTGCTGCTGACCGCGCTGAACCGCCCGCCAGAACCCACCCCCTTTGCCGCAGAGTGGGCCACCGACGCGGCCAACGCCTTTGTCCGCGGCGATATCGAGGCCGCGCGCGCCGCCTATGAGCGGGCGATTGCCCAACAGCCCAACAATGTGGCCTATCTGTACGAGTATGGCAAGGTGCTGATTGAGGCCGACCAGTCCACGCGCGCCAGCCAAATCGCTGACCGCGCGATTGCCGCCAACCCCAACGACGTGCGCGGCTACGCCCTCAAAGCCAACAGCATCGCCTATTCCGACCCGACCACCGCCATCATCTTTGCCTTGCAGGGCGAAGAACTCGACCCCAATTTCGCCCCGCTGTATGCCGCGCAGGCCATCGCCAACACACAGGTCTTCCGCTTCAGTCAAGCGCTGGCTGCCGGCGAAAAGGCCATCGCCCTAGACCCGCGCGATGCCAACAGCTATCGCGCCTATTCGTGGCCGCTGATTTTCGTCGGGCGCTCCGACGAAGCCATCGAGATGCTCGAGCAGGCCATCGCCATCAACCCCAACCTGCCCGGCCCATACTTTCAGCTGGCCTTTGAGTATAAAAGCCGCGCCAATCAGCCGGCGCGCGCCATCGCCATCTATCAGACGATCTTGTCGCAGCTCAACCCGTCCCCATCGGATGCCGCCAAGGCCAACCTGCGCATCTGCGAGACCTATTCCACCGCCGCCGAGGCGCGCTTCGACCTTGCCGAGCCGTACTGCCGGCGCGCCATCACCATCCTGCCCGATTATGCGCCGGCATGGCGCGAGCTGGGGCGTATGCAGTATCTGCGGCGCAACTACGAAGGCTCTATCGAGACGTTTCAGCGCTGCGTGTCGCTTGGCTCTACCGAGGTAGACTGCTGGATGTACCGCGGACTGGCCCACTATTGGCTGGCCCAATGTGATGATGCGTGGCGCGTGCTCAACGAGGCGATGGCGATGGCCGCCGAGCAAGGCCTCGCCAGCTCCATCGTGGCACAGATTCAAATCGGGCTGGATAACACCAAGCGCAACTGCCCCAACTATCGTGATGCCATCCCGCCCACCCTGCCCCCGCCCACCCTGATACCGCCCACCCCGATTGGCGGCCTGTAAACCCGATAAGGAAGTGAGGGCGGGCCGTTTCTGCCGGTCAGGCACGGCCCGTGATGTGTGCAACCATGTTGATTCAACGAGACTATTCACAGTCGTTTCTGCGCACGCGCCGCCGGCGTGGGGCAGGGTGCGGCCCAGCGCTCATCTTCCTATTGATGCTGGCGGGAGCGGGCTTGTGGGCCTACAGCCAACGCGACGGGCTGGCACGGATGGCGCTGGATGTGCTGGGGCAAGCCCCTACCCCCACCCCGGGCCTGATGGATTGGGTGGCCAACGCGCGCGACCTGCAATCGCGCGGCGACCTTGCCGGCGCAGCCAACGCCTATCGCACCGCGCTGCAACTCCGCCCCGACTCGGTCGATTTGCTCAACGAATATGGGATGCTGCTGATTGACCTTGAGCGCTATGACGAGGTGATCGAGCTGGGCGACCGCGCCATCGCCGCCGACAGCTTTGACCCGCGCGGCTATGCCCTCAAGGCGCGCGGGCTGGTCTGGCGGCAGGACGGCACAAGCGCGATACCAGTGGCGCTGGCCGGCCTCAATGTTGACCGCCAGTACGCCCCGTTGTATGCCATGCTGGCGCGCGCCTACGCCGTGACCGGCAACCTTGCCGCCGGCATCGAAAACGCCGAAATCGCCGTAGACCTCGACCCACAGAGCGCCGATGTCCGCCGCGCCTATGCCTATGCGCTCAACTATGCCGCTGCCCATCAGCGCGCCACCGAGCAGCTCGAAATCGCAGTGGCCATCGAGCCGACCAATATCAGCGTGGCCATGGAGCTGGCCTTTCAGTATCTGGCCCTCAACCGTGACCAAGAGGCCATCGACCTGTATACCAGCGTGCTGCGCGCTCAACCCCGCAACGCGCGCGCCATGCTGCGCCTGTGCCGCGCCTATCGCAAGGTCGGGCAGTTCAACGAGGCCATGGCCCAATGCGAGGACGCCGTGCGCGCCGACCCGACCTATGCCGCCGCCCAATTTCAGCTGGGCATGATGCGCTACAGCGAACCCTACCGCGACTTTCGCGGGGCACAAGCCGCCTTTCAGGCCTGCATCGATGCTGACCCCTCGAACGTAGAGTGCCTGTACCGACTGGGCCTGACGCATTATTATCTATATCTTCAGAATGCCGAGGGCAGCGCGGCGTGTCAGGTGGCGTGGGATTTACTTCTCCAGTCGCACCGCATGGCCGAGACGCGCGTCGGCCTAGAAGCCACGCTGGGCAACATCGACCTTGCCATCGAGCACGTGGCGCGCGACTGCCCGGGCAATCTGGCGGCACAAGTGCCGCTCAACCTGACGCCGGTGTTGGGCCTCACCCCCGCCGACCTCGACCCTTTGCCGACCCCTGACGCTGGAGCTTGACCCCGCGATGTATCTCAAACCCCGCCCACGCCGCCGCCGCCGCGGCTTTCCGCTGGGCCGCCTGCTGGGCATCACCCTGCTGAGCCTGATGATTGCCGGTGTGTGGTACACCTATCAGCACCGCGACAGCGTGCTGCCGATGGTCGAAAACCTCGTCGGCACGCTGTCGTCCAACGTCAATGACACCGTCGCCACCATCGCAGCCCCCACCCCCACCCCCACCGAAGACCCCTCGCGCGAGATCCGCCTTGCCGAGGCCGCATGGAACACCGGCTCTTATCAAGAGGCGGTGCGGCTCTATCAAAACGTCATCCGCGCCCTGCCCAACGATGTCAAAGCCCACTACTATCTGACGCTGGGGTTAATCATGCAAGGCCGGCTGAGCGAGGCCGTCGAGGCCGCCGAAAACACCGTCACCGCCAACCCGTTCTCGTCCGATGCGTGGGCCATCCGCGCCATGGCGCTCAACCGCGTCGGGCGCTATGGCGACAGCATCGTGTCGGCGCTGCGCGCCATCGAGCTTGACCCCAATTCGGCCCGCGCCCGCGCCTTTCTGGCCGAGTCGTATCTGGATAACGGCCAGCCAGCCCGTGCCGACAGTGAGCTGACGCGCGCGCTCGAATTAAACCCCGACAGCTACGAAGCCTATTACGTGCTCGGGCTGTACCACTGGGACTCGACCTATAATTTTGCCGCCGCGCGCGAGGCCATGCAGAACGCCTATGACCTCAGCGGCGGGGCAGCCCACATCGGCCTCAACCTTGCCCGCTTGCAGGCCACCGTGTTCCAAGATTTGCCCGGGGCAACCGCCCTGCTCAAGGACATCCTCAACCGCAACCCCGATAACGGCCCAATCCTGTATCAGCTGGGGGTGTGGGAATGGCGCAACAACGGCAACAGCCAAGCCGCAGAACCCTATCTGCGCCGCTGCGTCACCGCTACCCCCGACGACCTGTTCTGTCAATATGAGCTGGGGCGCGTGCTGGTTAACCTCGGGCAGGTGGCCGAGGCGCGCCCCGCCTTCGAGCGAGTCATCGAGCTGGGGTCAACCAATCCCTATCATTACTTTTGGGCCGGTCAGGCCCAAATCCAGACCAGCGCCGACTGCGGCGCGGCCATGCGCTACTGGATTCCCGGCCTGCAAACCGCCCGCGCCGAGGTGCAGGCCGGCTCGACGCGCTATAACAGCGTGGCCGCGCTCGAGCAGCTCATCAGCGACTTTGGCGATGTGATGGCCCAGTGCGGCGGCGCGCCGGGCGTCCCCCTCGAGACACCCACCCCCACCGAAGAAGGAGCATAAGGCCGATGATTCACTGGTTTACCCCTTGGCGCAAAAAATACATCACCGGCGAGGCCAAGGCCAAAGACGGCACGTGCGTGTTCTGCGGCAAGCAGCACGGCACACCCGACACCGACGCCCAAGACCTGATTATCGCCCGCTCGCAGCACGTCTATGTGGTGCTCAACCTGTTCCCCTATGCCACCGCCCACCTGATGGTCATCCCCTATCAACACGTCAGCACCCCCGAAGACCTGCCCACCGAGGCCCTGACCGACAACTTCGTCACGGTCAACAAGGCGCTGAAGGTGCTGCGGGCGGTCTATAACCCGCAGGGCTTCAACCTTGGCGTCAATCTGGGGTCGGCAGCCGGCGCAGGGATTGCCGCCCACTATCACTTTCACATCGTGCCGCGCTGGGCCGGCGACGTCAACTTTATGACCACCGTGGGCGGCACGCGCGTCGTGCCCGACTCGCTGGCGCATATCTATCAGCAGCTGCGCGACGGATGGCGCACCGTGCACGGCGCATAACCCGACGCTTTTGCAGATTGTTAAGTGAATAATGAGTGTTTAGGCGCGCGCTTGCCAAAACAAGCGGCGGTGGCTATATATTTGCCTTGACGCAGCGCGGGCTGTGATGCTGCCGGCAGCGTGCGCGTCTTTTACGTCCTATATAAGTTCAGGTATAAGGTTCATACACTATGTCCAAGCTCGTTCGCGTATTGGTTGTTTTCATGCTGTCGGTCCTCGTTGGCGTCAGTGCCGCGCAGGACGCCACCCCCGAACCGGAAGCCCCTTCCATCGAGCCGCCCGTGCCGTTTGAATGCAAGGAAGATGTCGAGCTGAGCGGCGAGCCGGTCAAGATTGGCGTGGCCGTCGCCCAGACCAGCAATGTGGCCCTGTTGGGCCAAGAGCAGGTGATTGGCGCGCGCATCGCCGGTGAATACTTTAACGCCTGCGGCGGCATCAATGGCCGCCCGCTGGAGCTGGTGTTTCAGGACACCGCCGGTGACGAAGCCGGCGCGATCAACGCCTTCCAGACCCTGATTAACGACGGGGTGCTGGGCATCGTCGGCCCGACGCTCAGCCAGCAGGCCTTTGCCAGCGACCCGATCGCCAACGACGCGCAAGTGCCGGTGCTCGCCCCGTCCAACACCGCGCGCGGCATCCCGCAGATTGGGCGCTTCATCAGCCGCGTGTCTGCGCCGGTGGCCGTGGTTGCGCCCAACGCGGTCGCTGCCGCCGTCGAGCTAGACCCGAACATTCAGGACGTGGTGGTGTTCTATGCCCAAAACGACGCCTTCTCCAGCTCGGAGACCGTGACCTTTCAGGAGACGGTGCAAAAGCTCGGCCTAAACCTCGCCAGCGTCCAAACCTTCCAGACCACCGACACCGACTTCAGCGCCCAGATTAGCAACGCGCTGGCCTTCAACCCTCAGCTGGCCATCATCAGCGGCCTTGCGGCAGACGGCGGCAACCTCGTCAAGCAGCTGCGCGAGTTTGGTTATGAGGGCATCATCGTCGGCGGCAACGGCCTCAACACCGCCAACATCTTCCCCGTCTGCCAAAACTTCTGCGACGGCATCATCATCGCGCAGGCCTACAGCTATGCCAACGAAAGCGACATCAACCAGACCTTCCGCAACATCTACAAAGAGGCGCAGGGCAAAGAACCCCCGCAGTTCAGCGGTCAGGCCTTCGCCGGCGTGCAGGTGTTTGTGGAGGCGCTGATTGCCATCGACAACGAGGTCGGCCTCGACAGCTTTGAGACGCTGGCCGACCTGCGCGTGGCGCTCAATGACACCCTGCTGACCCGCAGCTATGACACCCCGCTCGGCCCGATCGGGTTCGTCAGCGAGGGGGACGACGACGGTGAAATCATTCAGGGACAGTTCTATGTGGCCCAAATCCAGATGAACGACGACGGCCAGACCGGTCAGTTCGTGTTTATCCGCTAACGCCCGCCCAAAGCGCGGTCACCCACGGGGCGCTGTGTGATGGCAGCGCCCCGCTGGCGCGTTTTTAGGCCCATGGCAGATGCTGATTTATGTTTGAAAACCCCAATCTGTTCTTTCAACAGCTGGCCAACGGGCTGGCCATCGGCAGTGTGTATGCCATCTTTGCGCTTGGCTATACGCTGGTCTTTAGCGTGCTGGGCATCATCAACTTTGCGCATGGGGCGGTGTTTACGCTGGGGGCGTACTTCACCTATACCCTGCTGGGCAGCCCATTCGGGTTCAACGGCCTGCTGGCCCAGCAGAAGCTGCCGTTTGGCCTGCCGTTTCCACTGGCCATGCTGGGGGGCGCGCTGCTGGCCGGCCTCGTGGCCGTGCTGATTGAGCGCCTTGCCTTTCGCCCACTGCGCCAGCGGCAGGCCGACAACCTGCTGACGCTGGTCAGCAGTTTGGGGGTGGCGGTGGCGGTGGTCAACATCATCCAGTTTTTGGTCGGGGCAGAGGCCTACAGCTATCCCAGCAGCACCCTCAACCAGATTCTAGCGCCGGTGGCGTTTCTGTTCCCCGATGGCAAGCCGCCGCTGGCGCTGCAAGTGCCCATCACTCAGCCGCCGGTGGTGATTCGCATGGTGCAGGTGGTGATTTTCATCGGCTCAATCGTGATTCTGGGCGCGCTGACCTATCTGATTAACGGGACAAAGGTCGGCAAAGCCCTGCGCGCCGTGGCCGAAGACCCCACCACCTCCAGCCTGCTGGGCATCAGCACCGACCGCTTGATTTTGTTCACGTTCTTCCTCTCCGGGTTCGTCGGGGGCATCGCCGGCACGCTGGTCGGCCTGAGTGTCGGCATCACCGGCCCATATTTTGGCATCGCCTTTGGCCTGAAGGGTCTAGCGGTGATTGTGCTGGGTGGGCTGGGCAGCATCCCGGGGGCGGTGGCCGGCGGCATCGTGATTGGGCTGGGCGAGGCGCTCGTGCCCGCTCAATACAACGGCTATAAAGACGCGGTGGCCTTTGCGGTGCTGTTCCTTGTGCTGGTGCTGCGCCCGCAAGGCCTGCTGGGCCGTGCCGTCGTGCAGAAAGTGTAGGCAGATACGCATGAACGATTTTTTTGCCACTTATGGGTTTTTGATCGTCTCGATGCTGCTGCAAGCCTTGCTGGCGCTCTCGCTGTATCTGCCGCTGATGACCGGCCAGCTGTCGCTGGCCAGCCCGGGCTTTTATGCCTTGGGCGGGTACATCGCCGCCATCTTGTCCACCAGCGTGTTCGCGCCGGCAGGGGGCGGCACATGGGCCAGCGGAACTTACCCCATCCACTACGTGCTGATTGAGATGGTGGTGGCCGGCGCGGCCTGCGCGCTGCTGGCGCTCATCATCGGGTTTCCGGCGCTGCGCCTGCGCGGCATCTATCTGGCGCTGGCCACCATCGCCTTTGTGGAAGTGCTGCGGGTGGTCTCGCTCAATCTCGACATCACCGGCAAGGCCATCGGCATCTTCAACATCCCACAGCCGTTCGCCGAAAAGTTCGCCTATGTCTGGCTGGCTGGGCCGCTGCTGTTGGCCGCCGCGCTGTTCTTGTATCGCCTAGAGCGCTCACGGGTCGGCCTTGCCTTCGCGTCCCTGCGTGAAGATGAGCTGGCCGCCGCGGCGATGGGCGTCAACCCCACCACCAACAAGGTGCTGGCCTTTACGATGGGCGCGGTGCTGGCCGGCATGGTCGGGGCAATCAGCGCGCACTTCCTCAACACATGGAACGCGCGCCAAGGCACGTTTGACGCCAGCATTCTGGTGCTGGCTTATGTCATCATCGGCGGCTCGCGCACCTTCCTTGGGCCAATCGTCGGCGGCCTGCTGCTGACGGCGCTGCCCGAGGTGCTGCGCGGCGTGGCCGGCATCAGCGGCCTGCCGCCAGCCTTTGCCACCTTCCTTGTCGATGGCCGCCTGATTATCTATGGCCTGCTGATTGCGATTGCGCCGCTGTTCTATCCGCAGGGCCTGATTTTGCCCGACCTGCTGAACCGAAAACGCCGCCCCGCCGCACCCGCCGGCCCATCGGGGGAGGAGCAGTCATGAGCGTGCTCGAAGCCCAACAGGCCACCCGCCGCTTTGGCGGATTGGTGGCGGTCAACGAGGTGTCGTTCAGCGTGCAGCAAGGCGAAATTTTTGGCCTGATCGGGCCAAACGGCGCGGGCAAGACCACCCTGTTCAACCTCATCACCGGCCTGACCCCGCTCAGCAGCGGGGAAATCCGCTTTGAGGGGCAGCCGATGGCCGGCCTGCGCCCACATCAGATTGCCCAGCGCGGCATCGCGCGCACCTTCCAGAACATCCGCCTGTTTGGCAACCTGACCGCGCTCGAAAACGTGATGGTGGCCAAGCACAGTCACACCCACGCCGGCGTGCTCAGCGGGGTGTTGGGCCTGCCCACCGCCCGCCGCGAGGCCGCCCAAGTCCATGCCGACGCCATGGCCCTGCTCGAGCTGGTCGGGATGGCCGGCGCGGCCTATGAAAAGGCCAAAAACTTTGCCTATGGCGACCAGCGCCGCCTCGAAATCGCCCGCGCGCTGGCGCTGCGCCCGCGCCTGCTGCTGCTGGATGAACCCGGCGCCGGCATGAACACCAACGAAAAAAGCGGCCTCAGCGCCCTCATCCGTCAGATACGCCAACAGTTTAGCCTGACCATCGTGCTGATTGAGCACCATGTGCCGCTGGTGATGGACATCTGCGACCGCATCGCGGTGCTGAACTTTGGCCAGCTCATCGCGCTGGGCAAGCCCGCCGATGTGCAAAATGACCCCGCCGTGATTGAAGCCTATCTGGGGGATGAGCACCTATGAGCCAATCGTCAACCGCCGCTGTCCCCGCCCTAGAGCTGCGCGGCCTGAGCGTGTCCTATGGCGCGATTCGGGCGCTGCACCAGCTCGACCTCACCGTCCAAACCGGCGAAATCGTGACGCTGATTGGGGCAAATGGGGCAGGCAAAAGCACCACCTTGCGCGCCATCTCGCGCCTGATTAACCCACGTCAGGGCCAGATTTTCATCGACGGGCAGGACGTCACCCGCCTGCCAGCCGACGCCATCGTGCGGATGGGCGTGGCCCACGTGCCCGAAGGCCGCCGTGTGCTGGCCCGCCTGACAGTGGAAGATAACCTGATGCTGGGGGCGTATATCCGCAGCGACAAAGCCGACATCGCCGCCGACCTCGACAAGCAGTACGCGCGCTTTCCCCGCCTGCAAGAGCGGCGCAAACAACTCGCCGGCACGCTGTCAGGCGGGGAGCAGCAGATGCTGGCCATCGCCCGCGCCCTGATGAGCCGCCCGCGCATCCTGCTGCTGGACGAGCCATCGCTGGGCCTTGCCCCGCTGATTGTGCGGGAAATCTTCCGCATCATCGGCAGCCTCAACCACGACGAAGGCGTCACCGTGCTGCTGGTGGAGCAAAACGCCCAACTGGCCTTGCAAACCGCCGCCCGCGCCTATGTGCTGGAGGCCGGCGAGTGCACCATCACCGGCGTGGCCGGCCAGCTGGCCGACGATGAGCGCGTCCGCCGCGCCTATCTGGGTTAAACGTCCCCTGCCCACAAAGCCCCCTTCCCCTCAACGTGTGGTGGGAGAAGGGGGCAGAGGGCCAGACGCGCACCCTCAGCGCACCGGCGCAACCTCGATGACGACGTTGCCACACTTGCGCCCAGTCTCGACATAACGGTGCGCCTCAACCATCTGATCCAACCGGTACATCCGGTCGATGAACGGCTGAAGCACCCCCTGCTCGGCCAAACTGCGCAAAAACTCAAAGTTGGCCGGTGACTGCTTGAGACCGGCGGTGGTGAACTTGGCCTTTTTGCGCCCAAACAGGCTGCTCAGCAGGCCCAGCAGCATCCCCAGCGTCGGCACGGTGGTCACCCTTGCGAAACGCCACATCCGACGGGGTCACCACGCCGGCATACACCTTCACCAGCACCTGATCGGGCTTGGGGACGGGCTTGGGCACATCGATGATGCGCAGCACTTCGGGCGGGCCATAAGACGTGATGGCGGCGGCTTTCATCGGGGCACTTTTCCTTGGGATAGAGGGACAAATAGGCGGAAGGGGAAACACAAACCGTCGGCGCGTCACGCCTCGGGGCATCACGGGGCAATACACACCACCACTTTGCCGCGTGCCCGCCCCGTCTCCAGATAGCGGATGGCGTCCGCCGCCGCGCTCAGCGGGTAGGTGCGGTCAATCACCGGCGTCACCCGCCCATCCGTCATCATGGTATTGAGGGCGTGTAGGTCATCCGCGGTGATGTTGGCCAACAGCGGCGCGTGCTGCTGCCCGCGCTTGAGCACCAGCGACTTAAACAGCACCCCCGAAATCAGCGCCCTCACCGAGGTAAAGCCCACCCCGACCGAGATGCCGCTGTCGGTCAGCAGGCGCTTGAGCACCCCCAGCGACAAATTGCCGACATTGTCCAAAATCAGGTCAAAGCGCTGCCCGATGTCCGCCACCGCCTCGCGCTTATAGTCCACCACCGCATCCGCCCCGATGCTGCGCACCAATTCGACATTGGCGGTGCTGCATACGCCGGTGACGTGCGCCGCGCCCAGCGCCTTGGCAATCTGCACCGCAAACGTGCCCACCCCGCCCGATGCCCCGTTAATCAGCACCCGTTGGCCGCTCAGGATTTCGCCGCCGCGCCTCAACGCCTGAAGCGCGGTCAGCGCCGCCACCGGCACAGAAGCCGTCTGCTCAAAGCTCAGGCCCTGCGGCTGATGCACCAGCGCCCGCTGGCTCAGGCAGGCATATTCGGCAAAGCCGCCGCCGCCATCACGCCCGCCGTACACCGCATCCCCCACCTTAAATTGGGTGACCTTCGGGCCAACCGCCTCGACCACGCCGGCCAAGTCTGCCCCCGGGATGTTGATCGGGCGCTTGGGCTTGAAAAACCCGTTCTCAAAGCGGACAAGGAACGGGTCGGCGCGCATGATGTGCCAGTCCAATGGGTTGACCGAGCTGGCGTGCACCTTCACCAGCACCTGATCATCGGTCGGGGTTGGCTTGGGCAGGTCAGACAGCGTCAGCACATCGGCAGAACCGTAACGGCTGTAAAACACAGCCTTCATCGTTGCAGTCATGGGGGTTACCTTTCGGTTATCAGGGGGTGTCACAAACAGAGGGAGAGTGCTTTAGGCCGGCAAGGCGTCTGGGATGATGCTCACCACCAAACTGCCCTGCTTGTGCCCGCTTTCGATATAGCGGTGAGCCTCTGGCAGCTGATCAAGGCGGTAGCGCCGGTCAATCACTGGCGACAGATGGCCGGCCTGCACCAGCTGCGCCAGATAGGCAAGGTCTTGCCCGTTCGGGTCAGACGACTCGACCATCACCGTCTGGGCGGTGTGGCGCTTGGCCCAACCACGCTCACGGCGGTGCATCATGCTCGGGCTGGCCACCACATACTGCCCGCTGGGGGTCAGCAGATGGCGCAGTCGCCGATACGACTCCTTGCCCACCACATCAAAAATCACGTCATAGACCGTGCCATCTTGTGCAAGGTCGGTTTGGGTGTGGTCTAGGGTGCGCTCTGCCCCAATCCGGCGCAGCATGGCGTGCTTGGGCGCGGTATCGACTGCCGTCACTGCCGCGCCAAGATGACGCGCCAGCTGCACCCCATACACCCCGATGTTGCCGCCCGCGCCAATCACCAGCACCTTTTGGCCAGCAGTCAGGCCGGCACGCCGCAGAAAAAACAACGCCTCCAGCGCACCCAGCGGCACACACGCCGCCTCGGCAAAGCTCAGACGCGGCGGCTTGTGCGTCAGGGCAAGGCCCATCCCCTCCACATCAAGGCACACATATTCAGCATAGCCGCCAAAGCTCAGACCGGTCGTGCCAAACACCGCGTCCCCGGGCTTAAACCCCGTCACTTGCGCGCCAATCGCCTCAACCACGCCGGCCACTTCCATCCCCAGCACCGGTATCCGCCAAGGCCGAAACACCCCACCAACCACCCGCAGCGCCACCGCCATCCACAGCGGCAGCTTCAGCGCGCGCAGTTCACAATCCCCCGCCGTCACCGATACCGCATGGTTGCGTATCAGCACCTGCTTGGGGCCGGGGATCGGCTTGGGCAGTTCACCCAGCTTCAGTACATCCGGCGAGCCATATCCCGTCCACAACACCACTTTCATAGCACGTCTTTCACACTCACAACCACTTTGATGAACCTGTTTCATCAGTATGGATGCAAGCCTAGCGCGCGTATAGACACTTAGGTGTTGTTTTGGGCCGCCCCCGCCCGTGCCATCACAGCAAGCCCAGCTCGCGCGCGCGGGCCACCGCCTCGGTGCGGCGCTGCACCCCCAGCTTCTCAAAGATGCGGCGGTTGTGCCCCTTGACGGTATCCAGCGCCAAAAACAGCCGCTCGCCAATCTCGTGATTAGACAAGCCATCGGCAATCAGGCGCAGCACCTCGTGCTCGCGCGCGCTCAGCGCATCCAGCAGCACCGGCAGGCCGCCGTCATCGGTGCGCCGCTTGGCCAAATCGGCCAGAAATGCCTCGCACAAGGCCGCCTGATCGGTGCTTTCCAGCTGACGCCCGAGGCGCAGCGCCTCCTGCCCCAGACGGTGCGCATTGGCCCACGCGCCGCGCGCCGCATGGATGCGCGCCAGACCCAGATAAGCCCCGCTCACCACCGGCTGCGGCGGGTCGCTGGCCAGCGCAATCACCTTGTGATAGGTCTCGCTAGCGAGGTCGTGCCGGCCCTGCTCCTCTTGCAGCATCGCCACCCCCATCGTCGCCATCATCAAAATGATGTGGTGGCCGATGCGCCGACTGGTGTCGGCAGCTTCCAGATAGGCCTTCATCGCAGCCCCAGCCTCGCCCCGCATGTGATGGGCATAGCCCAGCGTCCACGCCGTGGCCGTGCGCACCGTCAGGTTGGCCGGATGCAGATGCTCCAGCGCGCGCAGCGAATAGCGCATCGCCGCCTCGCCATCGCGCTGCGACACCGCCAGCGTCGCCCGTATCGAGGCCACATGCCCGATCAGGTCACGCGTGCGCTCGTCCTGCGGGGCGGCTTGCAAGGCCGCCTCTGCCGCCTGCACCAGCGGCTCAACCGCCGACAGCTGCCCCGCCACCAACAGGGTAGCGGCATAAATCACCCAGAGCGCCGGGCGCGCATCCAAGGCCGCCGGCGGCAGCTGACCCAGCCAGCGCACTACCGGCTGTACCACCCCCCGAAACGGCAGCGGCATCCCGTCCCCCTCGACCAGCTGCGCAGCATAATCCATATCGCCGCTGGTCACCGCATGTTCAAACGCCTCGGCATCAAGGCCCTGACTGGCATACCACCGGCTGGCGCGCAGATGCAGCGCCGTCAGCTCGCTTGCCGGCAAGCTGCGCAGCAGGTGCTGGCGCAGCAGCCCGCCAAACAAATGGTGATAGCGATACCAGCGCCGCTCGTCATCCAGCGGCACAATAAACAAGTTGGCCCGCTCCAGCTGAGTCAGGGTGGCATGGCCCGTGCCGGCGCTCAGGCCCAGCACCGCATCACACAGCGGCCCGCAAAACCGGTCAAGCAGCGCTGAGCGCAGCAAAAACATCTGCACCTGATCGGTTTGCCGGCTCAGCACCTCATCCACCAGATAATCCAGCACATGGCGGTGACCACCGGTAAACTGTGCGATGAACGCCCCAGCATCTGGATGGTTTTGCAGCGACAGCGCCGCCATCTGCAAGCCGGCAGCCCATCCCTCGGTGCGCGCTTCCAGCGCCGCCACCTCGTGCTCCGACAGCCGTAAGCCCATCGTCACACGCAGAAACTCGGCGGCCTCGGCGGGCGTAAAGCGCAAATCCGCCGCCCCGACCTCGGTCAGCACATGGCGCACCCGCCAGCGCGCCAGCGGCAGCCGCGGCGCTTCACGCGTGATCAGCACCACATGCACATGCGCCGGCACATGCTCCAGCCAAAACGCCAGCGCCTGCTCAACCGCCGGCGTCTCCAGCACATGATAATCGTCCAACACCAGTACCATCGGGCCGGCCTCGGCGGCGATGTCATTAACCAGCGCGGTCAGCAGCGCACCGACCGGCGGCGGCTGTGGCGATTGCAGCGCCTCCAGCAGCCCATCCCCCACCTGCGGCACAACCGTCTGCACCGCCGCCACCAGATAAGCCAAAAGCCGCAAGACGTCGTTATCCTCTTCATCCAGCGACAGCCACGCCACAGGCCGCGGACACGCCGCCGCCCACGCACTGACCAGCGTGGTCTTGCCAGAGCCAGCCGGCGCGCACACCACCGTCAAGCGCCCCGATAACCCGTGCGTCAGGCGCTGGTTCAGGCGGGTGCGCTGCACCATGCCGGCCCGAGCCGGCGGGGCATACAGCTTGGTCGATAATAAAAGGTTAGACATCTTTCTGGCCCTCTGTGCGCACATTGTATCGTTATACGCCCCACCCCCCGATGCGAGTCTCACATCCGCCGCATTTACTCATTATCGCACCGGCGGGCCTGCCAGCTCAGCTGTGAAACACGATGGCATGGCGCGCATTCAGCTCAGCCACACGCTGCGCCGCCTGCGGGTCTGCCGCGGCCACCCCCGACAGCGCCTCAAAATACTCGTCCAATCCCCCCGGCACCGCCGTAATCAAAATGCGGTTGGGACTGCTGCCCGGATTGCGAAAGGCGTGCGGGGTATGGCGCGGCAGCACCACCACCGTCCCGGCCTGTGCCAGATGCGTCTGGCCGCCGCACTCCATCTCGCACTCGCCTTCCATGATATAAAACACCTCATCCTCGTGGTGATGGGTGTGCAGCGGCGCGCCAGCCCCCGCCGGCAGCGACAGCTCTAGCACCGTATATGCCCCACCCGTGCTGGCGCTGCTGATTTTGCACACCACGCCCCCCAATACACGGCCCTCGCCGGCAGAAACCAGCTGAAACGGGTTAGGAATGATCGAATCGCTCATGATTGCCCCTGTTGACTGTTGAGATGAATAGGTCACAGACCCAAAAATGAGCCTGTTACGCCGAGTATAACGCGCACCCACCCCAATTGCTTGACAAACGTCCCATCAGGTGTTAATGTCATTTGCAAGCGTTTGCAAAGATGTTTTGTGCAAAATAGTGCAAAGCAAGCCTGCAAACCCTGAACAGATTGCGCCTTACGTGGCGTTTTTGTCCGCTATTTGTTGCAAACGTTTGCAAAGTTTTGTGTATGGATGCCCCTTCCCCCCGCCCACGCAAGAAGTCGCGCGCAGTCACCATCATTGATGTGGCGCGCGAGTCTGGCGTCTCGTATTCCACCGTCTCGCGCGTGCTCAGCGGGTTCGAGCATGTCAGCACGGACGCGCGCGAAAAGGTGCTGGCCGCCGCCGACCGCCTTGGCTATGTGGTGAATGTGCAAGCGCGCAGCCTTGCCGGCGGGCGCTCACGGGTGGTGGGGGTGCTGGTGCCGGCGCTGGACAACGGCTACATCCTCGAGGTGGCGCGCGGCATCGACGAAGAGCTGAACAAAGAGGGCTACAGCCTGATGCTGTATACCACCCATCAGCACGGGGGCAAAGAGACCCAATTCGTCAACACCATCGCCAACGGGCTGTGCGACGGCCTGCTGCTGGTCGTGCCGCTCGTGCCCACCCACTATCTTGAGGCGCTGCAAAAGCGCAAATTCCCGTTTGTGATGGTCGACCAAGCCGACCCAACCAACCAGAGCAGCACGGTCTATGCCACCAACTGGCAAGGGGCATATGACGCCACCACGCACCTCATCAGCCTTGGCCACCGCCGCATCGGCCTGATTACTGGGCGCATGGATTTGGCCAGTGGCATCGAGCGACTGGACGGGTACAAGGCGGCGCTGGCCGACCACGGCCTGCCGCTGGACGAGAGCTTGATTTGCCCGGGCGACTTCTTTCAGCCCACCGGCTACAGCGGCGGGCATCATCTGCTGAGCCTGCCCACCCCGCCCACTGCCATTTTTGCCAGCAACGACCTGATGGCCTTTGGGGTGCTGCAAGCCGCCGGCGAGCGCGGCCTGCGCGTGCCTGATGACCTGTCGGTCATCGGCTTCGACGACATCCCCCACGCCCTGATGGTGCACCCGCGCCTGACCACCGTCCATCAACCGCTTGACCAGATGGGGCGCGTCTCGGTGCGGATGCTGCTTGACCTGATCGAAAACCCCCAAAAGCCCCCGCGTCACTTGACGCTTGGCACACGGCTCATCCTGCGCGAGAGCACGGCAGCTCCGCGCAGTGAGTAAACAGCACGTCTATCGTCAGTCACGGTGAGTCCCTGAAAGGGGGTGATGGCCGGCAAATCGAGTAAAGACCACCATACAAGTATCGTCCCGCAGACCTTTGTTTTGTCCGCAAGACCCTATAGAAGAGGAGTAGTAAAACCCATGACCCGACGTATTTTGGCCGTTTTGATGCTGCTGGCAGTGTTGATGCTGCCGCTGAGCATCGCAGGCGCACAAGAAACCGTCACCGTTCGCTGGTGGCACATCAATACCAACCCGGTCGAGATGGACTTTTGGCAGCAGACCGCCGATGAGTACATGGCCGCCAACCCCAATGTGAAGATCGAAATCACCGTGTTGGAGAACGAAGCCTTCAAGAGCCGCCTCGTCACCGTGATGCAGGCCGGCGACCCACCCGACCTGTTCCAGAGCTGGGGCGGCGGCGTGCTGTGGCAGTTTGCCGATGCCGGCCTGCTGCGCGACATCACCCCCGAGCTGGAAGCCGGCTGGGGCGAGACCTTCGGCGCACAAGCTGCCCTCGACCTGTATGGCAAGGACGGCAAAACCTATGGCGTGCCTTGGAACTGGGGCGCAGTGGGCATGTTCTACAACAAGGCCCTGTTTGCGCAGGCCGGCCTTGACCCCGAAAACCCGCCCACCACATGGGAAGAGTTCTTGAGCGCGGTCGAAGCTCTCAAGGCCGCCGGCATCACCCCGATTGCGCTGGGCGAGCAGGACAAGTGGCCGGGCCACTTCTGGTGGGTCTATCTGGCGCTGCGCATCGGTGGCGGCCAAGCCTTCCTCGACGCCTACAGCCGCCAAGGCTCATTCACCGATGAGCCGTTTGTGCTGGCCGGCGAATATCTCAAGCAGCTGATTGACCTTCAGCCGTTCCAAGAGGGCTATCTGGCCATGAACTATGGTCAGCAAGCCGGCCTGATGGGCGACGGCATGGCCGCCATGGAGTTGATGGGCCACTGGGCGCCGGGCGCACAGGTCGGCAACAGCCAGTCGGGCGGCATCGGCGATGACCTCGGTTGGTTCCGCTTCCCGATGATCGAAGGCGGCGCAGGCAACTATGAAGACGTGCTGGGCGGCGGCGACGGCTTTGCAGTGGGCAAGAACGCCCCCGATGCCGCGGTCGATTTCTTGAAGTACATCACCAGCCTCGAAGTGCAGACCGCTGCGGCGGGCATCTGGGTTGTCCCGACGGTGAGCGGCGCTGAAGTCGCGCTGGAAGGCAACGAAATCATGCAGACCATCATCGCCGCGCGCAATGATGCCCCCTACTTCCAGATGTACTACGACCAGTTCCTGCCCCCAGCTGTGGGCGGCGTGGTGAATGACAGCGTTCAGGCCCTGTTTGCCGGCGTGTACAGCCCCGAAGACGTGGCCGCCGCCATCGAAGACGTGGCCGCCTTTGAACTGAGCCAGTAACAGGCAAAGAAGGTGTGGAGACGTGCTTTCCATCTTGGCGGGTGGGTCTTGCAGTCTCCACACCTTCTGCCCCATTTCCAAAAAGCGTTTTTGTCAAAACGCCTTTCTCCCCATAGTTTAGCAGGGGGTTACCTGTGATGTCATCCCTCAGACCTGCCGCTGTCGTCGTCGACTCAGCCGGCCAGATGGTTGCTGACCGTCGCCGCCAGAACTGGAACAAGCTGGCACTGGTACTGCTGATGGTTGTGCCGGGCATGGCTTTGTTCACGCTGTTCGTGCTGATACCCATCGCGCAGTCGCTGTGGTTCAGTTTTTACAAGTGGAACGGCTTTGGCCCACCCGAACTGTTTTGGGAATTGAAAAATTACGAACAGTTGTTCCGCCATAAGGCCTTTCATGCCGCGCTGTGGCACACACTGGCCCTTGTGGTGCTGTCGCTCACCATCCAGCTGCCGCTGGCGATGGGCTTGGCCCTCGTGGTCGGGCGCGGCACACTGCCGGCCCGCCGCTTCTTCCGCCTAATGCTGTTTGTGCCCTATGTGTTCAGCGAAATCATCACGGCCATCATCTGGCGCTATGTGCTCGACCCCAACGCCGGCCTCGTGAACGTGGTGCTGGGCACACTGGTGCCGGGCTATCAGCCGATTGCATGGCTGGGCGAACAAAACATCGTCATCCTCGCCATCTTCTTTGTGCTGACGTGGAAATACTTTGGCTTCTACCTCATCCTGTACATGGCCGCGCTGCAAGGCATCCCCAGCGAGCTGGAAGACGCCGCCCGCATCGACGGCGCAGATGAGCGGCAGGTGCTGTGGAACGTCACCCTGCCGATGGTCGGCCCGACCATTCGTCTCTCGATCTTTCTGGCCGTGCTAGGGTCTATCCAACAGTTTGTGATTGTGTGGGTGATGACGCAGGGCGGGCCAGTCGATTACAGCGAGACGCTGGGCACTTACGTCTTCAAATACGGCATCCAGCGCTTGCAGCTGGGATACGGCAGTGCGGTGGCGGTGGTGTTGTTCGTCATCACGCTGGTGTTCTCGCTCACCTATCAACACTTTGTGCTGCGCCGCGATGACCAGATGGCCCGCTAACCCCAAGTTTGACCGAAAGGACGGTCTGTCATGACCACACCATCGATCCACAAGCGGCCCGCCAAGCCGTTCGACATCGCTACCCCCCTCAAGCTGACCATGATGATCGGGCTGTGCCTGATTATTATGGGGCCGGTGCTGACGGCGGTGCTGGGCAGCCTGCGCACCACCGGCGAATTCCTCGCCCGCCCGTTCGACATCCCACGCGGCGAGGTGCAGATACAGCACTACACCGACGTGCTCAACAGCGGCGCGTTCTGGAACTCGTTGGGCAACAGCCTGATTATCACCATGGGGGTGGTCACCCTGAACGTGGCGCTGGCCAGCATGCTGGCGTTTGTGTTCAGCCGCATCGCCTTCCCCGGGCGCAGCCTGCTGTTCAACATCTTGTCGCTGGGGCTGCTGTTCCCGCTGGCCATCGCGGTGCTGCCGATTTTTATTCAGGTGCGCCAGATGGGGCTGATTAACTCGATGTGGGGGGTGATTCTGCCGCTGGTGGCCTTTGGGCTGCCCGGCAGCGTGGTCATCCTGCGCGGATTCTTCACCAGCGTCCCCAGCGAGCTAGAAGACGCCGCTTACATCGACGGCTGTACCACGTGGGGCTTCTTCTGGCATATCCTGATCCCGCTGGCCCGCCCTGCGATGGCCTCGGTGGCCGTGCTTCAGGTGATTGCCGGCTGGAACGAATACTTTTTGCCCCTGATTGTGCTGACCGACCCGAACTTGTGGCCGCTGCCACTGGGCATTATGCAGTATCAGGGCCAGTTTGGCACCGATTGGGCGCGCGTGATGGCCTATGTGGTCATCCTGATTATCCCCGCGGTGGTGTTCTACCTGTTCACCGAGCGTTACATCGTCACCGGCCTGACCGGCGGCGAACTCAAAGGTTAGCGTTGGCGCCAAGGACGCCTTGTCATCCCAAAAACTCATGACTTCTGCTGTAACTCACCACGACACAAACTTGTCGGTCGAGCAGCGGGTTGATGCCCTGCTGTCCGAGATGACCTTGGACGAAAAGCTGGCCCAGATGGCCGGCATCTGGGTGACCGAGCTGGTTGACCGCGAGCGCCGCCCCGTGCCCGAGAAAGTGGCCCATCACCTGCGCAACGGCATCGGCCACCTGACGCGCGTCGGCGCGTCGTCGCTGCTGCCGCCCCAAGAAAGCGCCAAGCTGGCCAATACCCTTCAGCGCCACCTGCTGGAGCACACCCGCCTGCGCATCCCCGCCATCGTGCACGAGGAGAGCTGTGCCGGCTATATGGCGCGCGGCGCCACCACCTTCCCCCAAGCCATGGCCATGGCTGCCACATGGGAGCCAGAGCTAATCGAGCGCATCACCCGCATCATCCGCCAGCAGATGCGCGCTGTCGGGGCGCATCACGCGCTTGCGCCGGTGCTGGATGTGGTGCGTGACCCGCGCTGGGGACGCGTGGAAGAAACCTTTGGCGAAGACCCGTTCTTGATTTCGGCCATCGGCGCAGCTTACATCCGCGGCCTACAAGGCGACTCGTGGGACGGGCGCGTGATTGCCACCGCCAAACACTTTGCCGCCTATGGCCTATCCGAGGGCGGCATGAACTGGGCGCCGGTGCACTTGGCCGAGCGTGAGCTGCGCGAATACTTCCTCACCCCGTTCCGCGCCGCCGTGCAGGGCGCTGGCATCCAATCGGTCATGCCGGCCTATCACGAGCTGGACGGCGTGCCCTGCCACGCCGACCGCCGCCTGCTGATTGACATCCTGCGGCGCGAGATGGGCTTTGACGGCACGGTCGTCTCGGACTATTTCGGCATCAACATGCTGCGCGAATATCACCACGTGGCCGAAAACAAATCGGCAGCGGCGCGCCTTGCGGTCGAGGCCGGCGTCGATGTCGAGCTGCCCAACGCCGACTGTTATGGCGAGCCGCTGCGCCAAGCCGTCGAAAGCGGCCAGCTGGACATCAGCCTGATTGACGCCTGTGTGGTGCGCGTGCTGCGCCAAAAGGTGGCGCTGGGCCTGTTCGAGAACCCCTATGTGGATGAAGGCCGCGTGCCAGAGGTCTTCAGTCAGCCCGACGCGGTCGCACTCAGCCGCCAAGCCGCCGCCAAATCGGCGGTGCTGTTGAAGAACAACGGCATCCTGCCCCTCAGCAGCGCCCACAAGGTCATCGCGGTGATTGGGCCTGCCGCCCACAGCATCCGCAGCTTGCAAGGTGACTATCACTATCCCAGCCATCTGGAAGGCATGTTTGACCCCGACCAGAGCCTAGAAGCCCCCAACCCCGCCCAACCTTCGGTCAAAATCGACTGGACGGAGCACTTCCCGCCGTCGATCACCGTGCTGGATGGGGTGCGACAGGCGCTGGGCGACTCGGCAGAAATCGTGTATGCCGCCGGCTGTTCCATCACCGGCGAGGACACCTCGGGCTTTGGCGAGGCCGTCGCCGCCGCGCGCGGCGCAGATGTGGCCGTGCTGGTGGTGGGCGACAAGGCCGGCCTCTCCCGCGGCGCAACCAGCGGCGAGAGCATCGACCGCGCCGACATCTGCCTGCCGGGCGTGCAGTCCGAACTCATCCGCGCGGTCGCTGCCACCGGCACACCAGTGGTGGTGGTGCTCATCCATGGCCGCCCCTATGCCCTGTCCGACATCGAACCGCACGCCGCCGCCATCCTCACCCTGTGGCAGCCCGCCGAACAAGGCGGTGCAGCCCTCGCCGACGTGCTGACCGGCGCGGTCAACCCGGGCGGCAAGCTGCCGATGTCGTTCCCGCGCGCCGTCGGCCAGATTCCGGTCTATTACAATCACAAACCATCGGGCGGGCGCACCCACTGGCAAGGCGACTATGCCGACCTGAGCACCAAGCCGCTCTACGCCTTTGGGCATGGCCTCAGCTACACCCGCTTTGAATACGCCGACCTCCAGCTGAGCGCCCAAGAAATCGATGCCAATGGCTCGGTCGAGGTCAGCGTGACCGTGCGCAATGTCGGCGAGCATGCCGGCGACGAGGTGGTGCAGCTGTATATCGGCGACCCGGTCGCCAGCGTCACCCGCCCGCTTAAGGCGCTCAAAGGCTTCCAGCGCGTATCGCTGGCCGCCGGCGAGGCGCGCCGAGTGTCGTTCTCGCTGAGCGCGCGCCATTGGGCCTTCTATGACCTTCAGATGCGCTATCAGGTGGAAGCCGGCGAGGTGCAGGTGATGGTCGGGGCGGCCTCGGACGACATCCGCCTGACCGGCACGCTGCGCATCAGCGGCGCGCCGTCGGTCGAGGTCGAGCCGGTCTTCTTCACCCCGTCCAGCATCCACTAAACCGAAACAGCCATATCCCAAAACACCCCTCTCACCATCACCGAGAGGGGCATCCCCCCATCAATAAGGGGTGTCCCCACACCCCCGATAGAGGAGAGACCCCATGAAACAAGGAATCATCACAATGTTGTTGGCTCTGCTGATGTTGATCGGGCCGGCCAGCGCGCAGCAAGACGACGCGCCACGTGGCGCATTCTTTACCGGCCAATACCCCAACCTGCTGGCCGAGCTGGGCATCCCCCAACAAGACATCGACGCGCGCATCGAACAAGTCTGGCAAACCCTGTTCTATGGCGATGATGACACTGAGCGGGTGTACTATCCGGTCGGCGACGATATGGCCTATATCCTCGACGTCAACAACAACGACGTGCGCTCTGAAGGCATGTCGTATGGCATGATGATTGCGGTACAGCTGGATCGCAAAGAAGAATTTGACCGCCTGTGGCGCTGGGCCAAAACCTATATGTATCAGGCCAGCGGGCAGTACAAAGGCTATTTCTCGTGGCACAACCGCCCTGATGGCCGCCCGATTGACCGCAACCCGGCCTCGGACGGCGAAATCTGGTTTGTGACCGCGCTGTTTTTTGCCTCGGCACGCTGGGGCAACGGCGAGGGCATCCTCGACTATGAGACCGAGGCGCACGCCATCCTCGATACCATGCTGCATACCGCCAGCCCGACCGCCGGCGCAACCAACATGTTTGACCCCGAAACCAAGATGGTGGTGTTCGTGCCGCAGCTGGGCCGCGTCAGCGAGTTCACCGACCCGTCCTATCACACCCCCTATTTCTATGAGCTGTGGGCGCGCCGCGCCATCCAAGACAACGACTTTTGGGCCGAGGCCGCACAGGTCAGCCGCGACTACTGGCGCACCACCGTCCACCCCGAAACCGGCCTGATGCCCAACTATTCCGAATTCACCGGCGAGCCTGTGCCGTGGGGCGATTATGGCGAGTTCTTCTATGCCGATGCATGGCGTACCGCCATGCACATCGCCGCCGATTATGTGTGGTTTCGGGCCGACCCGTGGCAGGTGGAGCAGAGCAACCGACTGCTGCGCTTCTTCCACAACCTCGGCATCAACCGCTATACCAGCAAGTTCTACATCGATGGCCGCCCCGCCCCGCCGCAGCACCGCTCGCTCGGCCTGATTGCCATGAACGCCACCGCCGCTATGGCCGCCGATGACCCAATCCGCTGGGAATTTGTGCAGGCCTTTTGGGATGCGCCGCTGAACGTCGGCCAATACCGCTATTACGACAACCTGCTGTACATGATGGCGCTGCTGCACCTCAGCGGCAACTTCCGCGCCTACTAAATCCGCGTCACAGCCTGCCAGCCCAAAACTGTAGGAGAAAACCGCCATGCCCCCGCAAAACGACCCATTCAGCCCACCGGCGTCATTCGACGAACACGTGCGCGACGCGCTCGGCCAGCTGGCCAATCTGCGCGCGCTCAGCCGGCATCCGCTGGCGGCGCGTCTGGGATACAGCGGGGGCAGCGCCAGCGCCGGTCAATCGCTCCGGCGTGAGCTGCTCAGCGCGGTGACGTCGCTCAAGCCGGCAGGCTGTGACCGCCCAGACCGTGCGGCCCGCCTGCATCAGCTGCTCCAACTGCACTATGTCCATGGGATGAAGCTGCCCGCCGTGGCCCAACGCCTCGGCATCTCGCTGCGCCAAGCCTATCGTGACCTCAAGGCGGCCTGCCGCGAGGTCAGCGAGTTCTTGTGGTTCACCCATCAGCTGGGCAGCGCCCCTGCCACCGCCAACCCCCTTACGACGGTCGGTGGGCATCCCATCCCGACCGAGTCGGTGATGCCCCTGCTGCATCAAGCCCTGCAAACCCTATACAGCATGATGGGCACAGACCTGCAACCGCACCCGCAGGCGCTCATCATCCCCACCAGCGAGGCCGACCCCACCGTGACCTGTTTTGTGGTGGTGGCGGTTGGCCCGGGCGTGATGCCAGCGGCAGGCTAAGCCAGCGGCGTGATGCCAACCACACGATACTGCGCATAAGGGTAGGGGCTGCTGTCGGCGCTGGAATGCGGCGTCTCGATATGCTGCGCCACCTCCACCCGCACCTGATAGGCCAGCGCCTGCCCGTCCAGCACCGCGCGCACAGCCACCTCGGCCCAGCGCGGATGCTCGGCGGAGTCCTGCGCCAGCAGCTCGCCCGACTTGGGCGCATCCAGCCATGCCCAGCCATGGCGCTGCCACAGCGCGCCCTCGGCCGCTTGCACAAAGCCCGCCGGCAGGCCTGCCCATCCGCGATAATGCGCGTGCAAGCCGCTGACCGGCCCATCATAGGCCGCGATTTGCGCAGCTTGTGCCGCCTCGACATACGCCCAATAATGACCGGTCGGCATGTCCATCAGCGTGGGGGCAAACACATGCCCGCCAAAATGGCTGACGCGCCACACGCGCAGGTGCTCGCCGGCGTGCTGCTGCCGCAGCGTCTGATACAGTGGGATGCCAAACTTGGCGCAGGCCGCATCCACCGTGCCATGCGTGCACACCAGCACATCGCGCATCGGCACAGCGTGATGCACGCGGTACTGCTGATAAGCCGGCAGCTGCGCCCGATCGGCAGACCATGCCGCCAGCAGCCCATCCACTGCACCCTCTGGCAGGTGATACTCGGCCTGCTCAAAACGGGCAAAGGCCTCATCCGCTGGCCGCTGATAAAACATCACCCGCCGATAGCCCGCTCGCGTATAAGCGGCATCCGGCGCAATCATCAGCAGGCGGTGCGGGTATTGGCCGGTCTGACGATAGGCGTCCATCCAACGTGCCAGCAGCGCAATCGCGCCTGCCGGCAGCGCGCCGGCCACCTGATAGACCGTCTTCGTCCACGGCAGCGGGGTCTCCATCAGCACCGCGTCCTCAAAGCTGTCGGCATGGCCGGCAGGATGCAGCCCTTTCTCGAGCGCAAGACGGTTGCAAAACGACTTGATGGGGGCGGCTTCTACAGCAGACATCGACTTAGTCGGCAGCGCTCTCATAGGCCGGCAGAGCGCTGCGGCGTGCTGGCCGGCCCGCCGGCACAACCAGCGGCGTACCGGTCACCGGGTCGGGGATGACGCAGCACGACAAGCCAAACACCTCGCACACCATCTGCGGCGTCACCACTTGCATCGGGCTGCCCTGCGCCACAATCTCGCCCCCGCGCATCGCCACCAGCGTATCGGCATAGCGGCAGGCCTGATTGAGGTCGTGCAGCACCATCACGATCGTCTTGCCGCGCCGCTGATTCAAGTCTTGCAGCAAATCCAGCACCTCAATTTGATAGGCAAGGTCAAGGAAGGTGGTCGGCTCGTCCAACAGGATGAAATCGCTGTCCTGCGCCAGCGTCATGGCAATCCACGCCCGCTGCCGCTGCCCGCCCGACAGCGTATCGACCGGACGGTCGGCAAAGGCCGCCACACCGGTGATGTCCATCGCCTCACGCGTGATGCGCTCGTCCTGTGCCGACCACTGGCGCGCCCAGCTCTGGTGCGGATAGCGCCCCTGCGCCACCAGCTCAAAGACCGTCAGGCCTTCGGGCGCGGTTGGGCCTTGCGGCAGGATGCCCATTCGACAGGCCAAAGCCTTGGTCGAGAGCTGCCAGATGTTTTGACCTTCTAGCACCACGCTGCCATGCGCCGGCTTGAGCAGGCGCGACAAGCCGCGCAGCAGCGTCGATTTGCCGCACCCGTTCGGGCCGACCAGCACGGTCATCTGACCGTGGCGCAGCGTCAGCGACAGGCGGCGGACGATGCTGGCATTCTCATAAGACAACGACAAGTCTTGGGCGTGTAAATCGGCCATCAGCGGGCGCGCTCCTTCATCAACAGATAGACAAAATAAGGGGCGCCAATCATCGCAGTGATGACGCCAATCGGCAGTTCTGTCGGGGCGGTTACCCAGCGGCTAAACCAATCCGCACACACCAGCAGCGACCCGCCCACCAGCGCACTAATCGGCAGCAGCCCCTCGTGCGCCGGGCCAACCCAGCGCCGCGTGATGTGCGGCGCAACCAGCCCGACAAACCCAATCGTGCCGGCAGTGGCCGCCGAGACCGCCGCCAGCCCGACGCTTATCAGCAGCAGCACGGCGCGCTGCCGCTCCACCGCCATCCCCAACCCACGCGCGCTGTCATCGCCCAAGCCCAGCGTATTGAGCGCGCGCGCCGACAAAAACGCCAGCGGCAGCAGCACCGCCAGCCAGCCCGTCAGCGTGTGCACATGCGCCCACGTCCGGCTGTTGACGCTGCCGGCCAGCCACACATAAGCCTGCTGCACCTGCGTCAGCCCGCCAAACTGCACCATCACCGTAATCACGGCGTGGATGACCGACTCCAGCGCAATCCCGACCAAAATCAGGCGCAATGGGGTGCTGCCGCCGCCGCGCCACGCCAGCGCATAGACCAAAGCCGCCACCACCAGCGCCCCGCCAAAAGCGGCCATCGGCAGCCAGCCCATCGCCGCCGCCCCCACCCCGATAATCAGCGTGATGGCCGCCAGCGCCGCCCCACCGCTCACCCCCAACAGGTAGGGGTCGGCCAGCGGGTTGCGTGTGATACCCTGCATGATTGCCCCAGAGACCGCCAGCGCCGCCCCCACCAAAAACGCCGTCAGGATGCGCGGCAGGCGCAGCGTAAACACCACCAAGTTAAAACTGCGCGCGTCGGGGTGGTCTGCCCCCAGCGTGCCCGACAGGGTCTGGATGACCTCTATCGGCGAGATGTCATAATCCCCCGTGCTGATGCTGAACACCAGCACCGCCGCCGTAAACATCAGCACCAGCGCGGCAATCCACGGCACGCGCCGGTCAATCCGATACGACATCGACGGGCGGCTGAGCCGCACGGTCAGCCACGGCGGGCGGGGCGAGGTCGGCCTATCCATCAGCGCTTGACCTTCCAGCGGGCAAGCCCGATAAAGAACGGCGCACCGATAAACGCCATCACCACCCCCACCGGCAGCTCCTGTGGGCGTATCACCATGCGGGCCAGTGCATCGGCCAGCGTGACCAAAATCGCCCCGCCCAACGCGCTGTAAGGAATCACCCAGCGATAATCCGACCCGACCAGCATCCGCACCACATGCGGCACCACCAGCCCGACAAACCCCACCGGCCCTGCCAGCGCCACCGCACTCCCCGCCAGCAGCACCACCATCACCGCCGCCAACAGCTTGACCCGTGCGGTGTTCTGGCCCAGCCCAACCGCCACCTCATCCCCAAGGCTGAGCGTGGTAATCTGCCGGCTCAACAGCCAAGACCCCAGCAGGCCCACCGCCACATATGGCGCAATCTGGCCCACCAGCGCCATATCGCGCCCCGCCAGCGACCCCGCCGTCCAAAAGCGGATGCGCTCAATCGCCTCTTGGCTGCCAATCAAGATGGCGGTGGTAAACGACGACACAAACGCGCTGAAAATCACCCCAGCCAGCGTCAGGCGCAGCGGGGTCGCCCCGCCGCGCCCCGCCGAGCCAATCGCATAGACCAGCGTGGCGGCAACCCCAGCCCCGACAAAACCTGCCGCAGCATACAGCGTCTGACCGGTGGCGTCGATAAACGTCACCAACAGTACCACCGCCAGCGCCGCCCCTGAATTAATGCCCAACAGGCCGCTGTCGGCCAGCGGGTTGCGCGTCACCCCTTGCATCAGCGCGCCGGCCACCGCCAGCGCCGCCCCCACCAGCGCGCCAGCCAATACGCGCGGCAGGCGAGCGGTCTGGATGATGGTGTGTTCCAGCGACAGCGCATCGCCCGCCGGAAACACCGCTTCGTAGACCGTCTGCGACGAGATGTCCGCCGCCCCCAACATG
>DAOUCZ010000061.1:0-21733 GCA_034431675.1 Anaerolineae bacterium
CGACCCCGGTGCGCGTGGCGGTGCTGAACGGCTCGCCGACCGACAACAACGCCACCCTGTTCAAGAACGGCTATGACAGCGTCATCAACCCGCTGTTCGAGTCGGGCGTGTGGGTGGAAGTAGACGACCAGAGCGTGCCCGACTGGGACAACCAACAGGCGCTGGTCATCTTCGAGCAAATCCTGACCGCCGCCGGTGGTGACATCGACGCCGCCATCGCCGCCAACGACGGCCTCGCCGGCGCGATCATCGCCGCCCTCGAAAATCAGGGCCTGCCCTACATCCCGGTCACCGGTCAGGACGCCACCGTCGGCGGCATCCAGAACATCCTCGCCGGCAAGCAGTCGATGACCGTCTACAAGGCCATCAAGGCCGAGGCTGAAGCCGCCGCTGCGCTGGCCATCGCCCTGCTAAAGGGTGAGGACACCAGCGGTCTGGTCACCGGCGCTATCAACAACGGCACCAACGACATCCCATCGGTGCTGCTGGTGCCCGTCAGCGTCACCATCGACAACATCGCCGAGACCGTCATCGCCGACGGCTTCCGCACGTGGGACGAAATCTGCGTGGGCGAGTTTGCGCAGTACTGCCCCGCTGACCGCTAAGCATCCGTGAGACCGCGCGCCCCTTGCTTGCCTGTGTCCGGCGGTCATCCGCCGGTTGGCCGGCAGGGGGCGCGTTCTTTTGCTTCAGCAGCGCGTGGCCGCTTCGCGCTATCTCCACCGTTTTAACCGACACAGCATGTGTCGTGCAGCAAACCCATCGCACAGAGGGACTAATGGCAACACTAGACACAACACCCATCCTAGAACTGCGCGGCGTCAGCAAGCGTTTTGGCGCGGTGCAAGCCCTTACCAACGTCGATTTTCGCGCCATCCCGGGCGAGGTCATGGCGCTGGTGGGTGATAACGGTGCAGGCAAATCGACCCTGATTAAAGGCATCGCCGGCATCTACCCGCTGGACGGGGGCGAGATTTATTTCGAGGGAAAACGGGTTCATATCAACGGCCCGCGTGATGCCTCGGCACTCGGTATCGAAGTGGTCTATCAAGACCTTGCGCTGGCCGAAAACCTCGACGTGGTGGCCAATATGTTCCTTGGCCGCGAGCGCACCCGCTTCACCCGCCTCGACGAATCGGCCATGGAGCAGTTGTGCATCGACACCCTCACCAGCCTGTCGGTCACCACCCTGCGCTCGGTGCGCCTGCCGATTAGCGCCCTGTCTGGTGGGCAGCGCCAAACCGTGGCGGTGGCCAAAGCGGTGATGTGGAACAGCAAAGTCGTCATCCTCGACGAGCCAACCGCTGCGCTAGGCGTCGCCCAAACCCGTCAGGTGCTTGACCTTGTACGCCGCCTCGCCGATAAAGGCCTTGCCGTCATCCTAATCTCTCACAACCTGCACGATATCTTCGAGGTCGCAGACCGTATCACGGTGCTGCGTCTTGGCCATGTCGTCAGCGAACTGGTGGTCAAGGACGTCACCTATGAATACGTCGTCAAAGAGATGACCGCTGGTCAGCTCAGCCGCGTACCGGGGATGGAATAACCATGAGCGAACAACAACCGCCCGTTTTCGAGAGCGCCCTGCTCAAGAGCAGAGAGCAGCAGACGTTCAAGGAGTACATTACCACTTGGTGGGGTCGCGTCCGCAGCGGCGACCTTGGCCAGCTGCCCATCCTGCTGGGTCTGGTGGTCATCGCCATCGTCTTTCAAAACCAGAATGCGCTGTTTTTGACCCCGCGCAACCTCGTTAACCTGCTGGTTCAGGCCCTGCCGGTGATTGCCATCGGCTATGGCGTGGTGATTGTGCTGCTGCTGGGCGAAATCGACCTCTCGATGGGCTACACCGCCGGCATTACCGCCGTCACCGTCGCCATCCTTGTGCGAGCACCCATCATCATCGAAGGCGTCACCCCACCCGAAGGCTGGGTGATTCCATGGTTTGGCGCGCTGGCCGCTGGCCTTGGTGTGGCGCTGCTGGTCGGCCTTGTGCAGGGCTTTTTTGTCACCTTCTTCAAGCTCCCTTCTTTCGTCGTGACGCTGGCCGGCCAGCTCGGACTAAGCGGCGTGGTGCTGCTAACAGTGAAAGGCCTCGGCACACTGCCGATGCGTGACCCGGTTATCCTTGGCGCAACGCGCGCTTTTCTCCCCCACGAGGCCGGCTGGGTGATGGCCGTGGTAGCCGTGTTGGCTTACGGTGGCTTTGAGCTGTGGGGGCGGCGCACCCGCCAAAAGGTCGGTCTATCGGCCAAGCCGGTTGGCGTCATCCTCATCCAAACCGCGGTTGTGGCGGCGGCGCTGTTTTTGCTGGTATCGGTCGCCAATCAAGATCGCGGCGTGCCGTTTGGGTTTGTGCTGATTCTGCTGCTGCTGGTGGCCCTCACCTACCTGACCACCCAAACCAAATTTGGGCGCTATTTGTTCGCCGTTGGCGGTGGCAAAGAGGCGGCGCGCCGTGCCGGCATCTCGGTAGAGCGCATCCGCGTGATCGGCTTTCTGCTGGGTAGTTTGATGGCGGGCATCGGCGGCATCTTCTTGCTGGCTCGCCTTGGCTCGGTCGCCACGGATACCGGCGGCGGCCCACTGCTGCTCAACAGCATCGCCGCAGCTGTGATTGGTGGCACATCGCTGTTCGGCGGCAGCGGCAAAATCAGCAGCGCGCTGTTGGGCGGTCTGATTATCGCCTCGGTCGAGAACGGCCTCGGCCTAATCCCCAACATCCCAGCAGACGCTCGCCTCATCATCACGGCAGGAATCCTGCTGCTGTCGGTCATCGTGGACTCGCTGACCCGCCGCAATCAAGCCCGCGCCGGCATTCGCTAAACACACACCCACCGGTGTTTAGGGCGGCGAAAATGGGTAGTTTTATCGCTCGTTTTCGCCGCCCAAGGGCCGCAGCCCCCTCTCCCTTGTGATAATCCCCGCCGGCGCATACACTGATGGCAGTCTCATTCTGGCCATCTGTTAGGACACCGCCCATGACTCATCTGCTTGTGGCGGGCAGCATCAATATGGATGTCGTCGCCCGCGCCCACCACATCCCCCAGCCGGGTGAAACCGTTTTCGGGAGTGCACTGCACTTTATCCCCGGCGGCAAAGGGGCGAACCAAGCTGTTGCAGCTGCCCGTTTGGGGGGCAAGGTATCATTGGCGGGCAAGCTCGGTATGGATGCCTTTGGGCAGCAGCTGCGCACGTTTCTGCAATCCGAAGCGCTCGACCTCACGTATCTACACCACACCGACGCCGCTCCCACCGGTACGGCGCTCATCACCGTCAGCGATGACTCTGAGAACGTTATTGTGGTGGTGCCCGGCAGCAACAGTTTACTATCGCCGCAAGACCTCGCCAGCCCGCCCATCTATGCCAATGACCTTGTGGCAGCTGTGTTCGAGATCCCACAGCACAGCATCCTCGCACTGTTCCAGCGCGCTAGGCAGGCCGGCGCACGCACCCTACTCAATCCCGCTCCTGCTGCCCCGTTTATCGACGGGCTGCTGCCGCTGGTTGACGTGTTGGTCATCAACGAGAGTGAGCTGGCCCTGATTGCCGGCACGACCGACATCCCAACCACGCTAGATGCCGCGCAAACCTTGATGCAAACCCTGTCCCTGCAACCGCATCAAACGCTGGTGGTCACGCTGGGCAAACACGGTGCACTGGCCCACCACAACCATCAGATGGTGCACATGCCAGCACACCGCGTCAAGGCGGTCGATACCACTGGCGCTGGCGACTGCTTCTGCGGAGCGCTGGGGGTCGCGCTTTGCGAGGGCCGCCCCCTCACCGACGCGCTGGCCTTTGCCAACGCCGCCGCCGCCCTCAGCGTGCAGCACCTTGGCGCATCCGCCTCCATGCCCACCCGCGCCCAAGTTGATGCGTTTATGGAGATTGCCCGCCCATGACCACCCCCACCCCACCCCGCCGCACCCGCGGAGAGCTGGAAGCCGAATTCACCCGCGCCATGATCCAGTTCGAGAAGGATTATCTTGGGCGCGGGCCAGCCGATGTGCGCACCGTCTTTGTGCTGGATATGGTGGTGGTGCGCCTGCGCGGCATCCTCACCCGTGCCGAAATTAAACTGTGCGAAACCCCCGAGGGCAGCGCACTGGTCAAAGAAACCCGCCGCCGCCTGTTCGAGTCCGCCCGCGAGATGATTGCCGCCATGGTGCGCGATATTCTGGGCTGCAACCTGATCAGCCTGCACACCGATATGAGCACCCGCACCGGCGAGCGCGTGGTGGTTCTGACGGTCGATGTGCAGTTTGATGAGAAATTCAAGTAAATTTTTGTGCGCCACAACCGCACTGACCTCTTGCAATCCCCTGTCACCTCCGCTATAGTGAAGATGTTCATTGCGGCAGACCATGCGCGAAACGCTCAACAGCGAGTCGCTCCGTAGGCCGGCAGCGCGCACAAAATAGGGCTTTTTTGCTTGATTTTGTGCCCTGTCGGCCTATTTTGTTGCATGTGTTTTGCCGACCCACGCTTAGACCCCATAAGGAGTGCCCCCGCATGAAAACACCCATCACGGTTGCCTATGGCGACGGCATCGGCCCCGAAATCATGAACGCCTCACTGCATGTGCTGATGTCCGCTGGTGCACAGATTGAGCCTGAGACCATCGAGGTCGGTCATCAGGTCTATCTGCGCGGCCACTCTGCCGGCATCGAGCCAAGCTCGTGGGACTCGCTGCGCCGCACCAAGGTGTTTTATAAAGCCCCCATCAGCACCCCACAAGGCCTCAGCGGCGGCAGTTTCAAAAGCCTCAATGTCACCATCCGCAAAACGCTGGGCCTGTATGCCAATGTGCGCCCCTGCCGCGCTTATGCGCCGTTTGTCCGCACCCACTTCCCCAAGATGGACATCGTCATCATCCGCGAAAACGAAGAAGACCTGTATGCCGGCATCGAACACCGACAGGCCGATGAGGTCTATCAGTGCCTCAAGCTGATTTCGCGCCCAGGATGCGAGAAAATCGTGCGCGCAGCTTTTGAATATGCACGGGCCAACGGGCGCAAAAAGGTGTCGTGCTTCACCAAAGACAACATCATGAAGATGACCGACCGCCTGTTCCACAAGGTGTTTGACGAAATCGGCGAAGAATACCCAGACATCGAAAAAGAACACTGGATTGTGGACATCGGCATGGCGCGCGTAGCCACTCAGCCCGAGCGCTTTGACGTCATCGTGACCCCCAACTTGTATGGCGACATCCTCAGTGACATCACCGCCGAGCTGACCGGATCGGTTGGGCTGGGCGGCAGCGCCAACCTTGGCGAACACGTGGCCATGTTCGAAGCCATTCACGGCACCGCCCCAGACATTGCCGGGCAGGACAAGGCCAACCCCTCGGGCCTGCTGATGGCCGGTGTGATGATGCTGGTGCACATCGGTCAGCCCGAGGTGGCCGCCAAGGTGCACAACGCTTGGCTTCGCACCATCGAAGACGGCATCCACACCCCCGATCTGTACCGCGAGGGCGTCAGCACACAGCTAGTCGGCACTTGCGACTTTGCCGAGGCGGTCATCGCGCGCCTTGGCCTGCTGCCCCAAACCTTCACGCCGGTGGAATATGGGCCGGCGACCACACCGCAGCTCCATGCTACCCCCTACACCCCGCGCCCCCTGTCGCAGCGCGCGCTGGTCGGTATCGACGTGTTCGTTGATTATGAGCCGCGTCAGGCCGTCTTGCTGGGGGAACAGCTCCAAAAAGCCGCCGCCGGTACACCCTTCACCTTGCAGATGATTACCAACCGCGGCGTCAAGGTGTGGCCCAACGGCTTTCCAGAGACCTTCTGCACCGATCACTGGCGCTGCCGCTTTATGTTCGACGAGGGTGTACAAGGCAGCGCGCAAGCTGCGCTGGGCTTGCTCCAGCAGGTGGTCAACAGCGGGTTCGAGGTGATCAAAACCGAAAACCTGTATACCTTCGACGGCGTCCCCGGCTTCTCGATGGGGCAGGGCCAGTAACCCCAACCCCATACACCCGATGAATGTCACCATCAAGATATGACACTCATCGGGTGAAGTGGCCTCTCATCCACGCTACACTGAACTCAATGGTTCTACCTGTGCAGACCTCACCCCCGCAGGGGTGAGGTCACCGGGTTTATGGTGTATTCAACAACCGATGAAAGGAGGCCGCTATGACCCATCACGGCGCACCCTATTCCGACAACGGCAGCTTAGCGGCCTACATCGCCGCCACTGAAAAGCTGCGGCGCGGCGAGTTTGACCTCAACGACCTGCCGGCATCCACCCGCGACGACCTTGCACGCCTTGGCGACAACCTCAAAGCCCTAGCCACCGCGCTGGAAACCAGCGCACAAGAACTGCACAAAATCAACCAGATTACCGCCCACATCAACGCCGGCTTTTTGCTCGATGAAATCCTAGACCGCATCTATGTCGAGTTTCAGGACTTCATCCCCTATGACCGGATGGGTGTCAGCCTGATTGACCCCGTCACCGACACCGTGACAGCGGTCTGGGCGCGCAGCAATTCGCCGCGTCAGCGCATCCGCAAAGGCTATACCGCGCGCCTGCAAGGCAGCAGTTTGCAGTCCATCATCGACACCGGCAGACCGCGCATCATCAACGACCTAGAGCAGTATCTGCGCGAGCACCCCGAGTCCTATTCGACCAAGCTGGCCCTTTCAGAGGGCATCCGCTCGTCCATTACCTGCCCGCTGGTGGCCAACGGGCGTTCCATCGGGTTCATCTTCTTCTCCAGCACCCAGCCCGATACCTACCGCAGTGCCCACATCGACCTATATCTCAACATCAGCAGTCAGCTGTCGATGATTGTCGAAAAAGGCATCTTGATGAGCGAGCAGGCCTCGCAGCGCGCCGCCCTAGAGCGCCAGCGCGAGGCGTTGGAGACCGTGCGCCGCGGCCTTGCGCAAATCCGCATGGAGGCGGTCAGTTTTGTGGGAGACCCTCACACCGATGACCCTGCCCTGCAAGCCCTGATTCACATCCATCAGACCTCGGACGAGCTGCTGGAGCTGCTTTATCGGCTGAATGCCCCCAAGCGCTAAAAGGCGGCATCATCCCCCTCGATGAGCACGCGCAGGTCGGACTCGGCCTGTGTGCTGCACACCAGTGTCAGCGTGTCGCCGGCGCGTAGGTCGGTGCTGCCGTGCGGCATCACCAGTTTGCCCTCGCGCCAGATGGCCGCCACCACCGCATCAGTCGGCCATGCCACCTCACGGATGCGCTTCCCAACCACCGGCGCAGAATCCGCCAAATACACCTCAAACACGTGCCCGCCGGTCAGGGCGTTCAAGCGAACCGTCTCAGCCGTGTGTTGGTCTTGCTGCTTACGGGCATAAGCGATGTTATACGCCCGCACCACTCCGTGCCGCCCAATTAAGCCGACCAGTGCACCACTCAGTGGGTCAACAACCGGCAAACGCCCGACATCATGGGCGCTCATCCGTCGGATGGCCGCCCACAATGGCTCGGCAGGGTCGGCGCAGATGACATGCCTTGTGCAGATGTCGCCGGCAGTGGCCGCAGTGCCGGCCTCGTAGGCCCGCTGCAAATCGCCCAGCGTCAGCACCCCCAACAGCTTGCCGTCTTCATCCACGACGCACAGCGAATGCGTGCGCAGCGCGCGCAGTTGGTCACGTACAGCGCTCAACGGCGCATCTGCCGGCATGGTCGGCGCGGGGGTCATCATCGCCTCTCCCACCGATACGCCTTGCATCAAATCGACCTCGCGCCCCGAAACCAGCCGCACCCCCTTGCTCAGCAGCGACTTGATATACAAGCCGTGCGGCTCGAATACTTCGCACACCAGCACACAGACGCCGGTCGCTAGCATAATCGGCAAAATCAGGCGGTAATCGTTGGTCAGCTCAAACACAATCAAGACCGCGGTAATCGGCGCACGCACCACCCCCGCCATCACCGCCGCCATGCCAGCAACGGCGTATTCCTGCGGGTCGCCCACCAGTGCCGCCGGCAGCAGGTTATCCACCACATGCCCATACGCCGCCCCCAGCATCGTCCCGATAAACAAGGCCGGCGCAAACACCCCGCCCACAAACCCGCCTGCCACACTCACGCCAGTCATGATGAGTTTGGCAAACCCCAAAATCATCAGCAGCTCCACCCCAAAACCGCTGCGCCCGCCCAGCACCGCGTTCATCTCGTCACGCCCGATGCCCAACACCGCCGGCAGCGCCACCCCCACCAACCCGACCAGCGCCCCCGCAGCGGCGGTTTTGGCCGGCATCGGCCAGCGCAAGCGTGCCGCCGCATGGTGTGTCCACCCCATCCAACGGATAAACAGCACCGATACCAGCGCCAACAGCGCCCCCAGCGGCGCAAACATCACAATCTCCAGCGGGCTGCCCAACGTATAGGCAAACGGCCCCATCTCTGGCCCGGGATGCAGCACCTCAGTCACCCCCGAGGCCACCACCGACGCCAGCACAATCACACTGAACGAACGCGCCTCGAACACCCCGTTCAGCACCACTTCTAGGGCAAAGAACACCCCCGCAATGGGGGCTTTGAACGCCGATGCCACGGCCGCCGCCACCCCAGCAGCTACCAACAGCTTGGCGTGGTCTTCTCCCAGCCGAAACAGCGCCGAAAGCGCACTGCCCATGTTAGCCCCAATTTGCACGCTGGGGTCTTCTGGGCCGGTCGAAGCCCCCGCCCCCAGCGAAATCGACGAGCTGAGCGCCTTCACCGGCAGCTTGCGATACGGCAGACGCCCTCCAGCAAGGTTCACCCCCTCAATCACGCCCGCCACCCCATGAACCTTCTCTGGCCCGACGAAGCGCCCCATTAACCACCCAACCAGCGCCCCGGCCAGCACCAGCGCCAGCACACCGCCCAGTGGGCCAATCACAGGCCCAAACACCTGATGCGCCAGCTGCTCGCGAAATAACACCCCAAACCACTCAATGGCCTCGCGATACACCCAAATCGCGCCTGCCGCGCCAACCCCCAGCACCAAGGACAACAGCAGCAAACCGTTCAGTTTGCTGCCGCGCATAAAGTTCCACCATGCACGCACATCGCGCAAGTTTGGTCGGTTGTCTGGCGGGTTCATCGCTAGCTCTCCATTCGTGGCATACAATATCAATAAAAACAGCCCAAAGCGCTTATCTGGCTTCAGGCTGTCCATTGTAAACCCATTTTGGCGGCCTAACGACCGCTTTATAGGTTGCAATACTCTGTTTTAGAGCAGTTCCCACACCGACGGGCTGAGATAAAGCACCTGCACCACCGACCCTATCTCCGGTAACAGCGTCACTTTCACAGCGTCCACCTCGTGCCGGCGTTTACCTTCCACCCGCTTTTCCGAATCTGGCGCATAAAAACGCACATACACATCCACCGCATAACGGTTGTCATCCAAGTCCAGCGGGCGGATGGCCACCACCTCGGCAGAAATAACCCGCCCATCCATCGGCAGACGGCGGCGCGCTTGGTGATGCCGCAGTGCCACGCTCAACCCTGCACCAGCCACCAGCGTCAGCCCCAAACCCGCTGCTGCAGCCCATGGGATAAGCCCTTGTGCCTCGCTCTCGCGCACCCCCGACATCAGCGGATTATCGGTGCGATAATACAGCCCGACCGACTGACCCGGGAAATGCCGATAATACACCTCTGCCGGCACGGTCGATTGACCGGTATACGTCTCATCCGCATGGGTAAAGCGATAGCTCAGGCGGTAGGTCTCCTCGCCGTCTGACTCCACCCGATCGCGGCTAACCACCCACCCCGTGACCTGCGCAGTCAGCTGGTCAATGCGCCGCCGTTCCACCTCTTCTAGCACACCCAACGTCGCAATCACCAACCCCACAACCAGCAGCACCGCACTCAGCAGCACCGGCCAGCTGATGCGCTCTATCTTCAGCGCCACACCAAAGCGATAGGCCGCCGCCCGCTCGCCCCCGATAATCCCACCCGATGGTGATGTTGTGATGGATGCCATCTTGTTGTGCCCTCTAATTGATGATGTCGTGTCTGAATCGATGCTTGTTGTGTAAACCCTATCACGAACATGTTGACAGACGGCAAAGCCCAGATTGTGATCGTGTTAAGCATGATGGGTAAACATTGAGGGGAATTGTGATTTTATTCACAATATGACAAACGGCACCCAAAGGCGGGAGCTTTGTTATCTGACGCTGTCCGTGCGCGATGATAGAGTGAGGGTGTGTTCGATAAACGAGATGAGGTCACCCCAACATGACGACCGCAACCGTGCAAATCCCCAGCTATGTCCGCAATGAACGTGTGAAAGCGTGGGTCAATGAGATGATCGCGCTGTGCCAGCCCGCCTCTGTGCGCTGGTGCGACGGCTCTCAGGAAGAATATGATGAGCTGTGTGAACTGCTGGTCGAAAACGGCACGTTCACCCGTCTGAACCCCGAAAAGCGCCCAAACAGCTTTCTGGCACGCTCTCACCCCAGTGACGTGGCCCGCGTCGAAGACCGCACCTACATTTGCAGCCTGAATCAAGATGATGCTGGCCCGACCAACAACTGGATGAACCCACGTGACATGCACGCTATCCTCGACGGCCTGTTTGAGGGCAGTATGCGAGGCCGCACGATGTACGTCATCCCGTTCTCGATGGGGCCGATCGGCTCGCCCATCTCTTACGTCGGCTACGAAATCAGCGACTCGCCCTATGTGGTGGTCAACATGCGCATCATGACCCGCATGGGCCGCGCGGTGGACGAGGCCTTGGGCGAAAACGACGTGTTCATCCCGTGCCTGCACTCGGTGGGTATGCCGCTGGCCGAAGGGCAAGACGATGTGCCGTGGCCGTGCAACCCCGACGTCAAGTACATCGTCCACTTCCCCGAAGAGCGCTCGATCTGGTCGTATGGCAGCGGATATGGTGGCAACGCGCTGCTGGGCAAAAAATGCCTCGCGCTGCGCATCGCCTCGGTGCTGGGGCGTGACGAGGGCTGGATGGCCGAACACATGCTCATCCTTGGTGTGGAAGACCCTAAGGGCGAAAAGACCTACGTTGCGGCGGCATTCCCCAGTGCCTGCGGCAAGACCAACTTTGCCATGCTCATCCCGCCCGCCGGCCTAGATGGGTGGAAAGTGACCACCATCGGCGACGACATCGCATGGCTCAAGCCGGGCAGCGATGGCCGGCTGTATGCCATCAACCCAGAGGCCGGCTACTTTGGTGTGGCGCCGGGGACGAACTATAAGACCAACCCCAACGCCATGAAGAGCATCGAACGCAACACCATCTTCACCAACGTTGCCCTGACCGATGACGGTGATGTATGGTGGGAAGGCATGGATGGCCCAGTGCCTCAGCACGCCATCGACTGGCAAGGCAATGATTGGACGCCGGCCAGCACGGTCAAGGCCGCTCATGCCAACTCGCGCTTTACCGCGCCGGCCAATCAGAACCCAGTCATCGACCCCGAATGGGAAAACCCCAACGGTGTCCCCATCAGTGCCATCATCTTTGGTGGCCGGCGCAGCACCGTTGTGCCGCTGGTCTATCAGCCGATTAACTGGGCGTTTGGGGTCTATGCCGGCGCGACCATGGGGTCAGAAATGACCGCCGCCGCCTTTGGCAAGCTCGGCGAAGTCCGCCGCGACCCGATGGCCATGCTGCCCTTCATCGGCTATCACATGGCCAGCTACTTCAACCACTGGCTGAACATGGGCCGCCGCGTCTCGCAGCCCCCACGCATCTTCAACGTCAACTGGTTCCGCAAGGACGCCGATGGCAAGTTCTTGTGGCCGGGCTTTGGCGAAAACATGCGCGTGCTCAAGTGGATCGTGCAGCGCGTCAACGGACATGCCCGCGCCGTCGAAAGCCCGCTGGGCTACGTGCCCACCTATGATGACATCGACTGGACGGGCCTCGACTTCACCCGCGAGCAGTTCCACGCCCTGATGTCGGTTGACCGCAGCGACTGGGAGCGCGAGATTTTGCAGCACGAAGAGCTGTTCATCCGCCTGTATGACCGCCTGCCCAAGGAGTTCCTCGCCATCCGCGAGCTGCTGCTGAGCGGCCTGTGGCGCAGCCCATCACACTGGGAACTGCCAGACTACGCCGGCAACCACTAACGTCACCCCGCCCCGCCCCCTGCCCATGCAATACCGGACAGGGGGCGTTTTTGTGTCTGGCGCAGGTGTGTGAAACCGCTCAGGCATCTCCGAGCACTGCCGCCACTGCGGGCTAAATCAGCCTTTAACCGGTATCAAACCTCAACCCACACAAATACCAAAACGACACTTAATGGCACAAAAAACCGTCCGCACCGCGCCACAGTAAGAGACTTAAGTCACGTTTTGACGTGGCCTACCGGCAGTGAATTCTGAATTTGAGCAGCGGCGTGGATAACCAAGTGGGGGATTGAGAAAATTATGGCCGGCAATTATGCCAGCTTACTGTTAGTCGTCAGTGTGGAGGACGAAGAACAATCATGTTACACAAAATACGGGCGTGGCTTTCGGTTGGGAATGTGGGCGGCCACCCACATTCCCGATTTGGCGCGAGAGATGTGGACACCTCTCTAAACAGATATTATAAAGCGATCCTGCCAGCGCGGCAAAACGCGGTCTGGGTAAGCCTGTTCATCAGCTGTTTGGCCTTGTTGATTGCGATGCCTGTGGCCGCGCAAGACAGTAGTGCCGTGACCGTCATCGATGCCTATGGTGAAGAAGTCGTCATCACAGATACCTCACGCATTATCACCATCGGCGGCTCGGTCACCGAGATCGTATTCGCGCTCGGCATGGGTGAACAGGTGGTGGCCCGTGACGACTCCAGCTTATATCCGCCGTCGGTCAAAGACCTTCAGTCGGTCGGTTATGTGCGACGGCTGTCAGCAGAGCCGGTGCTGTCGCTTGACCCCACCCTGATTATCACCACCGAAGACGCCGGCCCAGCAGAAGCGGTCGAACAGCTGCGCGCCACTGGGGTGACGTTCTTGACCGTTCCCAGCGCAGATACCATCGAGGGTGTTATCGCCAAAGTCGCGCTCATCGCCCAAGCATTGCAGCAAGAGGCCGCCGGTGAACGCATCATCGCACAAATCGAGGCAGATTATGCCAGCGCGCAAGCCCTGCAAAGCGAACTGACCACACGCCCGCGTGTGATGTTCATCTATGCGCGCGGCGCAGGTGCGATGAGCGTGGCCGGAACAAATACCAGCGCCGCGACAATGATCGAACTGGCGGGCGCAGAGAACGCCGTCACCGAATACGAAGGCTATCAACCCATGACGGCTGAAGCCGTCGTCACCAGCGCGCCAGATGTCATCCTGTTGATGACGCGCGGACTAGAAAGCGTGGGGGGTGTGGATGGGCTGCTGGAACAGCCGGGCATCGCGCAAACCCCAGCAGGCCAAAACCGCCGCATCGTGGCAGTGGATGACCTATATCTGTTGGGCTTCAGTACTCGCATCGGCACAGCCATCCTCGACCTGACCTATCTGCTGCATGAGGAGCTTAATCCGCCTTTGCTGACGGTTCTGCGCGCAGATGGACGCTTTAACACCCTGCTCAGCGCTGTGAGCGCCGCCGGACAGACCGACCTGCTGAGTGGTGAAGGGCCATTCACGCTGTTTGCCCCAACCGATGAAGCCTTTGCGGCACTGCCAGCGGGCATGATGGACGGGCTGATGCGCAGCACCATCTCTCTGCAAGCCGTGCTGTCATACCATATCGTGGCAGGGTTACTACCAGCAGAAGATGTGGTGGAACTGAGCGGCCAAACCCTTCAGACACTTTATCCTGATGGCGTGTTGGCTGTCGCTGTGGGCGACAGCGGCGTGACGCTGAACGAACGCATAAACGTCATCGAAGCCGATAAAGTCGCCTCTAATGGCGTGATTCATGTCATCGATGGGATATTGATGCCAGAGCGCCCACGATGAGTTCCGTTCCTGTTGCACAAGGGGAGGATGTCCGTCAATCGACGGCATCCCCCCCTCAGATACGGGTCAGGCGCGGTATGCTGACGCTCACGGGGCTGGCACTGCTGCTGGGCATCATCGTCCTGTTGGCGGTGGGAATCGGTGCAGTATCCATCACGCCGCAGCAAGTGGTCAGCATCCTGCTGGATGAAACAGGCATCCCCACCGGCATTGAGTTTGCTGAACGCCAGCGCGCTGTGCTGATGGTCATTCGCCTACCGCGGGTGGTGCTGGGCGTGTTAATCGGGGCGGCGCTGGCGGTTTCTGGTGCAGCAATTCAAGGGTTGTTCCGCAACCCACTGGCAGACCCCGGCCTGATCGGGATTTCGAGCGGCTCAGCACTGGCGGCAGCGCTCACGATTGTCCTCGGTAACGGCCTGCTGAGCGGGGTCGTCGCGCTCTTGGGCGATTTAGCACTCCCGCTGGCAGCTTTTAGCGGCGGCCTATTGACCACACTGCTCATCTATCGACTGGCGACTTCCGGCGGCCGTACGCAAGTGGCCACCATGCTGTTGGCCGGCATCGCCATCAACGCCATCGCAGGCGCAGGGATTGGCTTAATGACGTTCATCGCCAATGATGACCAACTGCGCGACATCACCTTCTGGAGCTTGGGCAGTCTGGGACGCGCCAGTTGGCCCAACATCGGCGCGATGCTGCCGCTGGTGCTGATTGCACTGCTGCCACTGCTGATGCTGTCGCGCCCGCTCAATGCGCTGCTACTGGGCGAAGCAGAGGCCGGGCATCTCGGCGTCGATGTCCAGCGCATCAAAACGCTGGTGGTGCTAGCGGTGGCCTTAGCGGTCGGTGCGGGCGTGGCGGTGGCGGGCATCATCGGATTTGTCGGACTGGTCGTGCCCCATCTTCTGCGCCTAATGGCCGGCCCTGACCATCGCATCGTCCTGCCGGGCGCGGCGCTGCTCGGAGCGGCACTGCTCGTCGGCACAGACCTGCTGGCGCGCACCATTGCCGTCCCAGCAGAAGTCCCAATCGGTATCATGACCGCGCTGGTGGGTGGGCCGTTCTTCCTATGGCTGCTGCTGCGCGATCGTAAACAAAGGCAATGGTCATGAGCATCACCGCCGACCAAATCACTGTGCACATCGGGCACACAACGCTGATTGAAGACATCAGCCTGACCATTCCCCCGGGCAAGATTGTTGCGCTGGTGGGCGCAAACGGCGCGGGAAAATCCACGCTGCTGCGCGTGTTGGCCGGAGAGCTGTCCCCCACCAGCGGCACGGTTCACGTGGCTGAGCGCCCCCTGAGCGCATGGGACAAACGCGACTTGGCAAAAGTCCGTGCGATCCTGCCACAGGCATCTGGCTTAGCGTTCGGCTTCACGGCGTTTGAAGTCGTCCTGATGGGACGCACACCGCACGTCAACAGCCACGAAACCCGCCAAGATCACCTCATCGCGCTTTCGGCCATGCGCCTAACCCACACCGATCACCTCGTAGGGCGTGTGTATACCACGCTGTCTGGCGGAGAGCGGCAGCGCGTGCAGCTGGCACGGGTTTTAGCACAAATCTGGCAGGGCAGTTCCCCACGTTACCTCTTGCTGGATGAGCCAACCAACAACCTTGATTTGGCTCATCAACACACCACGCTGCATCTCGCCCAGCAATTTGCCGCGCGCGGCGTAGGGGTGTTGGCAATCCTGCACGACCTCAATCTCGCTGCACAGGTCGCTGACCATATCTTGGTGCTGAAAGCAGGGCGCATGTACGCCGCCGGCACGCCCACACAAGTGCTGACCACCGAGGTCATCCAAGCAGCCTTTGACCTACCGGTGCTGATTCAGCCTCATCCGTGCTACAGCTGCCCACTGGTCATCCCGCTGCCTGTCCCGTCCGATCAAACCTTATCGTTAGACGAAATCGCACCCAACAAGGAGATTGCACTATGATCGTCACCTGCAACCGTATCCCCGTAAACCCAGAACACGCCGAGGCGTTTGAGCAAACCTTTGCCAACCGCTCAGCATTAGTCGATGGGATGCCGGGCTTCATTGCTTTTCAACTTTTGCGCCCAACGGCCAAGGGAGACCCCTACATCGTCATGACCTTCTGGGAGTCCAAGGCGCATTTCAAGGCATGGACAGAATCGCCAGAATTCAAAGAAGGACACGCCCGCTCGGGCACATTGCCACAAGGAACTTTCAACGGGCATTCCAAAATCGAACTGCATGAGGTCATTCAAAGCACCCTGAAAATCGAGCGGGTAAAAGAGAACGCCTAATCCATCACGCCCTCTGCCCCCTGCCCATGCAATACCGGACAGGGGGCTTTTTTGTGTCTGGCGCAGGTGTGTAAACCCGCTCAGATGTGCTAATCTTGATGTGGATCGTTTGACCCCAAAACGAGGTGTATGATGCAGATGAATCCGTTGGGAAAAACCGGCCTCACCGTCAGCGCGGTTGGCCTTGGCGCATGGCAGTTGGGCAGTGTCGATCAGGCCACAGCGCACCGCCTGCTGGATATGAGCCTTGATGCCGGCATCAACGTTATCGACAGCGCCGCCGGCTATGATGCCAGCGAAGACCACATCGGCGCATGGCCCACCGAAAAGAAACAACGGGCCATCATCGCCACCAAAGCCCCCGCCCCACCAGACTGCGCACCGGCAGATGTGCAGGCCTCCATCGACCGCTCGCTTCAGCGCCTGCGCGTGGACACCATCGACATTTTGCAGCTGCACAGCCCAGGCGTCGCCACCGCCAGCAGGGACGACATCTTTGGGGTGCTGCGTGACGCGCAGCAGGCAGGCAAAATCCGTTTTGCCAGCATCAGCGAAGACGCACAAACCGCCTTGGCCTGCCTTCAGGCTCAGCCCTATCAGACCCTTCAGACCGACTATTCGATGATTACCCTGCTGCCCGAACAGTCCTTGTTTGACCATACCCAGACACATGGTATCGGCGTCATCGCGCGCGAGGTGTTCGGACGCTTCATCTTCGACCGTGCGCCGATGTACTGGTGGGAAGAACCGATGAAGACCCGCAGCGACGCCATGCAAATGCTGACATGGTTCAGCCGTCATGCGGGGTTTAGCCGCGCAGAGCTAACGCTGCGCTTTGTCCTAGCCAACCCCGCTGTCCACGTCTCGCTGCTGGGCACAGCCAATCCCGACCACTTGGCCGAAAATATCGCCGTCGCACAGCGCGGGCCGCTGCCCGCAGACATCCTTGCTGATTTCCGCGCATGGGTGGCACAACACCCCGCCGACGGGCCATACCTCTAGCGTCAGACGGACATCTCAGTCAAAAATGTCGAAGATGTCGCCCAAAAAGCTCTTGCGCTTCTTGGGGTGTTTGCGATCGTCGTAACGCTCATCCCGCCGGTCATCGTCCCAATCACGACGCGGGGCTGGCCGGCGGTCATCTTCAAAGCGATCATCATCGTGATAATCATTTTTGGCCTTGGCAGTGCCAGCAGTGGATGGACGACCGGGCAAGTCCGCCGCCAGTGAGCGCTCAATCAATTTATCCAGTTCACCGCGGTCAAGCCAGATGCCGCGACACTTGGGGCAGTAGTCAATCTCCACCCCCTCACGGGTGGTCATCCGCAGTTCCGTTCCATCTACCGGGCAGTTCATGGGTGATTGCTCCTTTGGGTGTTGCACGATTGAATTGAAATAGACTCATCTCCGACACACTGCAAAAAAAGCCGGCAGTCACGCAAAACCTGACGACTCGCCGCCCTGTCCTACGTCCCCTGCCGGCCTAAGATATGCCCCGCTGCGCGCCAGCGCTGCACGTCATCTGCCTGTGCGGAATGATGTTCTCTCTCACTATAGAGGATGCCGCGCCGCCTGACAAGCACCTGCGGGCCGTTCCTAGCAGACTCTCAGAAATCGCGCCGGCAGTGTGCCACAATCCCATCCAAAATCAGCGCCAGCCCATCGCGATACCCTACCGCATCCACAGCCCCACCCGCCAATGCGTAGCCATTCAAATAATCCACAATCACCGCGCTGGCCAGTGTCACCTGCTGTTGTGATAAGCCCGCAGCGCTCAGCGCAGCGTACAGCGGCGGGTTGGCCAGCGCAGACGCGACTTCAACAGAAGGGACATCCGTCAGCACACGCAGCACCAGCCCCGCATGTGCCCGCGTCACCGCACAATAGCGGTCGGCAAAGGCCAGCACCTGCTCGCGCCAATCCCCCCCTGCCAGCGGCGCATCAAGGCCGGCATAAACATGCCGCGCCAGCTCAACCAGCAGTCCCGCCCGCCCCTCCACATGATGATAAATCGCCATCGGGTCTACCCCCAGCACACTGGCCAGACGCCGCATGGTCAAGGCCTCAAAGCCCTCTGCATCCACCAACGCCAGCGCGGTCTCAATAATCCGCTCACGGGTCAGCCCCACATCCCCCGATTTTGGTCTTGGCATCAGCTTTGTCCTCATATCGTACATGTATTGACAAATTCTACATTGTAGAATAAAGTAAGACAACTCTACATTGTAGAATTAAAAAGGAAACCGCAGATGAGCATCACGACACCCCCTCTAAAAGGCAAAATCGCCGTAGTTGCCGGCGCAACACGCGGCGCAGGGCGCGGAATTGCGGTTGGGCTGGGCGAGGCGGGCGCAACCGTGTACTGCACCGGACGCAGTGTGCGCGGCGCGCTGGCCAGCGGCGACCAACGGCCCGAAACCATCGAAGAAACCGCCGAGATGGTCACCGCGCGGGGTGGGGTTGGCATCGCGGTGCGCTGTGATTATACCGACCCTGCACAGGTCGAGGCACTGTTTGCGCGGGTTGCCCAAGAGCACGGCCATCTCGACATCCTCATCAACGACATCTGGGGCGGCGAACGCTTCATCCAATTCGGCGTGCCGTTTTGGGAGACCGATTACCGCTTTATGCCGGTGATGCTGGAGCGTGCGCTGCTGACCCATCTGTACGCGGCGCGCTATGCCGTGCCGCTGATGCTGCCGCGCCGCAGCGGCCTCATCGTCGAGGTCACCGACGGCGGCACGCCTGATGTGGCCGTCGGTAAGTTCGCCTATCGTGGCATGTTGTGGTACGACATCCTCAAAAACGCGGTGATTCGCGCCGCTTTTGGCATGGCCGAAGAGCTGAAGCCTCACGGCATCACGGCACTGGCGGTCACACCCGGCTTTCTGCGCTCCGAGGAGATGCTCGACTTGTTCGGCGTGACCGAAGCCAACTGGAAGGATGCAACACAAACCGAGCCACACTTTATCGCCTCCGAAACGCCCTATTTCGTCGGGCGGGGGGTGGCAGCACTGGCAGCAGACCCACATCTGTTTGACAGAACAGGCGGGGTCTACAGCAGCTGGGGGCTGTCTGACGACTATGGGTTTAGCGACGTAGACGGCAGTCGCCCACATTGGGGGCGCTATTTTGCCCAGAACGTGCTGCCCAACGCCTAGCTCCCTGTCGGAGTGTTCGCACAAGGTGGTGGGATGCGGTATAAACAAGCCATACCAGCCAGATTTTTAGAATGATTCGGGACGCTGTTTTATGACCACACCCATCACCTTGATTACCGGCACTATGGGCTGTCTGGGGGCGTGGGCTGCCGCGCATCTGGTACGGCGCGGCGAAAGCGTCATCAGCTTTGACCTCAGCACCGACCGCAGCCGGCTGAACCTGCTGCTCTCGCCCGAGGAACAATCAACCATCACGTTCATTCAAGGGGACATCACCGATTTTGGACAGGTGCAGCGCGCCATCAACGAGCATGGGGTCACCCACATCATCCACCTTGCCGCGCTGCAAGTGCCGTTTTGTCGGGCCAATCCGGTGCTGGGGTCACAGGTCAACGTGACCGGCACCGTCAACGTGTTCGAGGCAGCGCGTCAGGCCGGCCTAAAACACCTCGCTCACGCCTCCAGCATCGCCGTCTATGGCCCGCCGTCCGACTATCCGTCCGGCGGCGTCATCGGGCATGATGCCCCGCTCGCCCCGCGCACACTGTATGGGGTCTACAAGGTGGCCAACGAGGGCACAGCCCGCATCTATTGGCAAGACCACGGCCTAAGCAGCATCGGCCTGAGGCCGCATACCGTGTATGGGTTGGGCCGTGATCAAGGCCTGACCAGCGACCCGACCAAAGCCATGCTGGCCGCCGCCGCCGGCGTCCCGTTCACCATCAATTTTGGCGGCAGCGTGCAGATGCAGCACGCCTCAGACGTGGCACAGCAGTTTATCGACGCCTCACGCCAACCGATTGAGGGCGCGCCAGTCTATACGCTGGGCACGCCGGCGGTCAGCGTGGCCGACATCATCACACACATCAAGGCAGCCCGCCCAGATGCCGACATCCGCCACACCGACAAGAGCCTACCCTTCCCTGCCGGCTTTGACGATGCCGCGCTGCGTGCTGCCGTACCAACCGTATACGAAACCCCGCTGGCCCAAGGAGTCGAGCGCACCGTCCGCGCCTTTGAGCAGCTGCTGAACGAGGGGCGCATCGCCGCGCCAGCTTCTGTATGACCGGCCTGTTCGACCGTCACGCCGTCCTTGTTACCGGCGCGGGTGAAGGCATCGGCTTTGCGCTGTGCAAGGCCTTTGCCGAGGCCGGCGCTGATGTCGCGCTCAACGACCTTGACCGGCAAAAAGCCCAACACGCCGCGGCCCATCTCAATGCCAGCATCGGGGCAGAGCGCGTCACGCCCTATGCCCTCGACATCGCCGATGTGGCCGCGGTCCGCGCCATGGTCGATGACTTTAGTCAGCGGCGCGGGCGGCTGGATGTGGTGATTGCCAACGCCGGCATCACCAACTTTGGCCCGTTTCTGGAGTACACGCCCGAGGCCTTTGACCGCGTGACCAGCGTCAACCTGCGCGGCACATACTTCACAGCACAGGCCGCCGCCCGCGCCATGATTCGGCACAAGCAAAGCAGCGGACGTATCCTGCTGGTGTCCTCGGTCACCGGCGTGATGGGCTACCCCAACCTGACCGCCTATGGCATGACCAAAGCCGGCATCGCCCATCTGGCGCAAAGTCTTGCAGTTGAGCTTGGGCCACATGGCATCACAGTCAACACGCTCTGCCCGGGCGCCACCCTCACCGAGCGCACCCTGCGCGATGACCCCCACTACGCCCGCAATTGGGAAGCTGTCGCCCCCAATCAGCGTGTTGGCACGGTCGATGACCTTGCCCACGCCGCGCTGTTTTTGGCCTCTGCCGGCGCACGCCATATCACCGGCCAAACGCTGGTGATTGACGGCGGGTGGACGGTTACTCGCCCCATCCCACCCGATACCCCAGACCTGCCGGCAGAATCCAGCAAACTGCGCTGAGTGTTGACAAGTAAGATAGGCTCACCATGAGGGAGGTTTATTGAAAACACCCTTGGCATCTTGAAGTTGGTCAGGGAAAAGGCTTTGTTCTAAATGGCTTTTGCGGATTTGTTTGAAAAATGTAGCAGTTTTTTGGAGTTGCACACTGGGATGTTTTGACTTCATTTGTGGGTTGAACACACCAACGTTTAAGCCTAATTCATCTTTAACAATCCTAATCGGTTCAACCAAATCCGAGTCATTTGAGATGACCACGGCCAATTCATATGCCCCTTTATGCCCATCATGAATTAAGTGTGTGGCAAGATTGACATCAGAGCCTTTCTCTTCTGTTTTAAATACCTCAGCCACCTCACGACCATTAATAGGTGTTACAAGAGGCATCCAAACTTTTGTCGTTAGATAATGACCATATTTGATGGTCAAATTGGGAAGGGTCTCTAATGCACGTAAATAAATTTGTTGACGAACGGGTTGGTCAGGGTCTCTCGGACGTGCCGAAACTTTGGCTGTAAAATATTTAAT
>DAOUCZ010000062.1:0-10536 GCA_034431675.1 Anaerolineae bacterium
GTTGGGATGTCCCTTAAAGTGGATGCCATACAGGTCGTAGGCCTCCCGCTCCTGAAAGTTCACCCCCGGATAAATACTCACCAGTGAAGGCAGCACCGGCTTCTCGCGGTCGGTTTGCGCCTTAAAGTTGAGCGCCCCGCCCCCACTAATGCGATAAGCGTGATACACCATCTCCATGTGATCGCCAGCGCCCAGATAGTCCACCGCCGTCGCACTAGACAGATAGTTGTATCCCAAGTCGTCGCGGATAACCTTGGCGACCTCATCCAACTTATCGCTCTGAACAATCACACCCTGAAAGCCCGGACGGGTGTCATCCGTTACCACACCGGGAAACCGCGCCTTCAAATACTCGGCGGCATCCTGTGCGCTGCCGGTCGTCGGCGGGGCTTTCATCTCATAATCAACCATAACTCACCCCTTCTCAGCCTCTAAGCGCCCTTGGCAGCATCACGCGCACGCTTGCGCGCCAGCACCGCTTGGCGGCGGCGCAGTGCCTCTTCACGCCGCTTCGCTTCGCCTTCATCAATTACTTCCGGCGCAGCAGCTTTGGCTGCTTTCGACGGAATCGCCTTGGTCGTCTTCACCACTGGTGGCAGCTCACGCACACCATAAGGCTGGCCCGCGGCCGCAAGCTCAGCCTGCCGGCGGATGATGTCCATCTGACGCGGATCAATGATGTCCGGCCCCAAAATGGGGATAGGGGTCGGGTCGCTCGGTCCAACGCCATACCAAGGCACATCATCCAAATTGGCCAACGACTGGCCGTCAATCTTCTTTTGCAGCGCAATCAGCCCATACAACAAGGCCTGCGGGGTCGGCGGGCAGCCGGGTACATACACATCGACAGGCAGATACTTGTCAATGCCGCTCACCACGTTATACCCTTCCTTAAACGGGCCGCCGCCGCTGGCACAAGCCCCCATCGCCATCACATACTTTGGCTCTGGCATCTGGTTATACAACCGCACAATCGGCACAATCATCTTCTTGGTCACCGTGCCGCTCACGATCATCAAGTCAGACTGGCGCGGCGTCGCACGCATCACTTCCATACCAAAACGGCTGAAGTCGAAGCGGCTAGATGCCGTACCAATCATCTCGATGGCACAGCACGCAAGACCAAACAACATCGGCCACATCGACGAACGCCGACTCCAGTTATAAATCTTGCTCAGGCTCGTAATCGCCAGATTCCCCTGCATCTCAGCAGGGAGCGGAAACTCCGTGTCGTGTAACTGCCTCAGGTCGAGTTCTTTACTGCTCATACCCCGTTCGTCTCCTCATACCACTCCTGCAAGATGGATACCAACATCGCCTCATTCACCATCGCCGGATCATCTGCAAAATCCGGCAGCGCTATCGCCCATTCATAAATCTGTCGTGTGTTGATTTGCTCAAGGTCGGCATCAGGGTGCGCATCACGCAGCGCCAATGCCATCTCATAAGCCGCATCCCACGTCAGCATAAGGCGCTTATTTTAGCCCAAAATCGCGTCAGTGTCGATTTGCGCGCGCTGCAAACGCCCGCTGAAGTCCACATACACCGACTTCCACTCGGTAAAGCTGTCTAGCGCAGCACCGCCCGCCTCGCGCATCCCATTCCCCGTCCCGCGCGTTCCACCAAACGGAAACTGAATCTCAGCCCCCGTCGTCCCGTGATTGATATACACGATACCGGTCGTCAAATCACGGATGGCACGGAAGGCCTTGTTCACGTTCTCAGTAAAGATACTGCTCGACAGACCATAAGCCGTGTTGTTGTTGACTTCAATCGCCTCCTCCATCGAGGCAACCTCTATCATCGCCAACACCGGCCCAAAAATCTCTTCCTGAGCAATCCGCATCGTCGGCGTCACACCCGCATACAGTGTCGGCTGAAAGAAATAGCCAGCACCAGCCGCCGTATCACGACCGCCACCCACCAACAGCTGCGCGCCATCGGCCTTGGCCACCTCAATATAGCTGCTCACCTTGCTGAGGGCTTTCTCGTTAACCAAAGGCCCAACCTGAACGTCCTCAGTGAGGCCATAGCCAACCTTCAATGCCTTGGCTTTGGCCACCAAAACCTCGGCTAGCTTATCCTTCACGCCGCTCTGAACAATCAGACGGCTTGTCGCCGTGCAGCGCTGCCCCGTTGTCCCATAGGCGCTCCACGTAATCGCCTCTGCGGCCAGCTCCAGATTGGCATCGTCCAGCACGATGATGGCGTTCTTGCCGCCCATCTCCAGCGTCACTTTCTTACCCAGTGCCGCCGCTTTGCTGTAGACCGCCAAGCCCGTGGTCGTAGAACCCGTAAAGCTGATGATGCGCACATCCGGATGTTCTGCAACCGCAGCACCCGCATCCCCATACCCGTTCACAAGGTTCAAAACGCCTGCCGGCAAGCCCGCATCGACAAAAGCCGCAACAAATGCAGCGCTAATCGCCGGCGTCTCTTCACTGGGTTTCCATACCACGGTATTACCGGCAATCAGCGCCGGCAGCATCTTCCAGCTGGGCACCGCAACAGGAAAATTCCACGGCGTCACCAGCCCAACCACACCAACCGAGTCACGCAGCGCCATGCCAAACTTGTTGGGCATCTCCACCGGAGCGGTATACCCTTTCAGACGGCGACCCTCGCCACCCATGTAGTAGGCCATGTCAATGGCCTCTTGCACATCCCCCCGCGCCTCGGTGATGGTCTTACCCATCTCCATCGTCATCAAGCGCGATAGAGCTTCTTTACGCTCAGTCAACACCTGCGCCACACGGAACAAAATCTCACCGCGGCGCGGCGCAGGCGTCAAGCGCCACGCTGGATAAGCAGCCTTAGCAGCCGCCACCGCCGCCTTGACATCCCCCGCACCGCTCTTGGCAGCTTCTGCCACCACTTCAAGAGTCGAGGGGTTAATGCTGGTGAAGGTTGCGCCACTTTCGGCCTCAACCCACACCCCACCGATAAAATTCTTCACAAAATCAGCCATGAAAAGACCCCGTTTTTAAGTGCGAGAGGATTTAGATTTAATCGCAGTATAGCGGATTGTCCCCGATTTCACAAGCACAGACAGCACCGTGGTTAAAACCCCAGCACCGCCTCATTCCACGCCCAATACCCGCGCCCCTTCCGTCGAAATCCGACTGGTACGCACCGAAACCCCCATACCTTGTCCGATATATAAAGCCTCCATCGCCGCCGAGACGCGCTCTGCCGTTTCCACCGAGTCGCACAAAGCCCCCAGCGTCGGGCCAGCCCCACTGATACACAATCCCAACGCGCCGGCTGCCTTGGCCACCTGCCGGCACTCATCCAGATGCGGCATCAAATGCCGGCGCGCCGGCTCGACCACCACATCCGCTTCCATCGCCTCGGCCAGTGCACGCAAATCCCCGCGATACAGCGCCGCAATCAGCCGCCCAACCGCCGCCGTCATGTGAATCATCTGCTTCATAGGCACTTCCTTGGGCAGTGCCGCACGCGCCAAAGCCGTCGGTACAGCAACATGCGGAGTCACCAAGGCAAACACCGCATCCTGCGGCACAGGCAGCGCCAAAACCGTATCCGCCGTCGTCCCGCTAATCAACACCACGCCGCCCATCAAACACGGCGCCACATTATCCGCATGAAACCCGCTGACCGCCCCCTCACCAGCCACCGCCGCCGGTATCAATTCAGCCTTACTCAACGGTAATCCAAACAGCGCATTGACCGCCAGCGCGCCGGCAGCGGCGCTCGCACTGCTGCTCCCCAGCCCACTCGCCAGAGGCATATCCTTATAAATCGTCAGCAGGACGCCTTCCCGCACACCCAACATATCCAGCACAGCCTTTGCCGCCGCACCAGCCGAATTTTTAAGCGGGTCGCGCGTGAGCTTGCCACCATCCCCATGCACAGCAGCAATCACCACCCCCGGCTCTGGGCGGCGCACTGCCACAACCCGATCCCCCGGCGCCTCAAGACATAACCCAAGGATGTCAAACCCACAGCCAACGTTAGCCATCGTCGCCGGTGCAAATGCTTCTGCTCTGGTGAAGTCCATTTTCCGTGCTATCCTTAGGGGCGATTAACCCAACGCTTGTACAGGATTAAGGCGAGGTGACGCGTGGCGAGCATCTTACAATGCATGGATTGCGGGCGGCAATACCCGATCAACGCGGTGATGTATGTCTGTGAGGCCTGTGGCGGCCTGCTGGACGTTGAACATGACCTCGACTCCGTCCGACACACTCACCCTCGCAGCATCTTCGATCAACGCCTCGGGTCACTCGACCACCCGCATAAATCCGGCGTCTGGCGCTTCAAAGAACTCGTCAACCCCGACGTCCCCGACGACCTCATCGTCTCTTACCCCGAAGGCAATACCAACCTGTATCCCGTGCCACGCCTTGCCAAATGGGCCGGTGTCGATACACTCTACCTCAAACACGAAGGCGAGAACCCTACCGGCAGCTTCAAAGACCGCGGCATGACCGGCGGCGTGACTCAGGCACGGATGCTCGGCCTCAACCGCGTGGCCTGCGCCAGCACCGGCAACACCTCGGCATCACTCGCCGCCTACGCGGCCTTCAGCGGCCTAGAAGGCATCGTCTTCTTCCAAAACAAACAGGTGGCAATGGGCAAACTCGCCCAATCGGTGGCCTACAACGCCACCGCCATCCGCATTGATGCTGATTTCGATAAAAACCTCGAACTCGTCCGACAGGTCTCACAAGACCTCGGCATTTACGTGCTCAACTCCATCAACCCGTTCCGTCTCGAAGGCCAAAAAACCATCATGTTCGAGACCCTTCAGCAGCTCCGCTGGAACGTCCCTGACTGGATCGTTGTCCCGGGCGGAAACCTCGGCAACTCTTCGGCTTTTGGCAAAGGTCTCAACGAACTGTATCGACTGGGATGGATTGATAAACTGCCGCGAGTCGCAGTCATTCAAGCCGAAGGCGCTTCCCCCTTCTACGAGGCTTATCTGCGCGGTTTCGTCTCACTCATCCCTCAAAAAGCTGAGACCATCGCCACCGCCATCAAAATCGGCAATCCCGTCAACTACCCCAAAGCCGTCCGCACCATCCGCACCACCAACGGCGTCGTCGAGCGCGTGACCGACCAAGAAATCATGGATGCCAAAGCCCTCATTGATGCCCACGGCATCGGCTGCGAACCGGCGTCTGCCTGCTCGCTGGCCGGCATCAAAAAGCTGGTGGCCCGTGGCGTCATCGGCAGCGGTGAGAGCGTAGTCGGCATCCTGACAGGTCACGTCCTGAAAGACCCAGAAGCGGTGATTGGCTATCACGCCGATACGCTCCCCAACCTATCTGGCACATTTGCCAACCGGCTCTACGAAGCCGGCCCATCCGTAGAAGAACTGGCACGCATCCTCCAGCGTGACCGCGATACCCTGATGGCCTAAAGCAACACCACCTTGGATGTCACACAATAAGCGTGTGCTGTAAATCAAAAGGCGGGTGTCAGCTTGTGACAACCCGCCTTCTATGTCCATGACAACTCTCTAAATCGCACTTAGCCCCTGCTCAAGGTCATTCAGCAAGTCATCGGCATCCTCGATGCCTACCGAAAACCGCACCAGATTGTCCTTGATGCCCACCGCCAAACGCTCTTCGGTCGTCTTTTCATAAAAGCTCATCAAAGCAGGCTGTTCAATCAGGCTCTCCACCCCACCAAGGCTTGGCGCGATATATGGGATATGCAGCGCATCAATGAATTTGGCCGTCGTCATCAGGTCACCCTTCACCTCAAAGCTGACCACACCGCCAAACCCACTCATCTGCCGCACGGCAATCTCATGCTCTGGATGCGACGCCAACCCCGGATACCACACGCGATCGATTTTGGGATGGGTCTCCAAAAATTCTGCCACCTTCTGAGCCGTTTCATTCTGCTGCCGCACGCGCAAAGCCAACGTTTTCACCCCGCGCTCCAACAAAAAGGCGTTCTGTGGGTCAACCACCCCGCCCAACACCCCGCGCGCGTCCCGCACAGCCTTGATTCGGTCTGCACGCCCACTGACAACCCCCGCCAGCAAGTCGTTATGACCGCTCAAATACTTGGTCGCACTGTGAACCACAAAATCAATCCCCCACTCAATCGGGCGTTGATTAATCGGCGTGGCAAACGTGCTGTCAATCAAGGTCAAAACGCGATGCTGCTTTCCCAGCGCCGCAATCCGCTCCAGATTCGCAATCCGCAAATACGGGTTGGTCGGGCTTTCTGAGATGATGAAACGGGTTTTGCGCGGCACAATCGCCGCCTCGATGGCATCATAATCTCCACACGCCACCACCGTCGTCTCAATCCCCAAACGCGCCAAAAACGTCTGGCAAAACTGCCTCGTGCGCCGATAACAGTCCGCCGTCATGATGATATGCGCCCCAGCAGGCAGCACCGTCAGCAGCAGTGATGTCACCGCCGACATCCCGCTGGCAAACAACACCGCATCCTCTGCCCCATCCAGTGCCGCCAAACGGCGCTCCACCGAGCTTACCGTCGGGTTGCCATACCGCCCATATTCTTCGCGGTCATGCCCATCACCCCACGTCTTCGATTCCATAAAGTCAATCAGGTCTTGCGTATCGCTGAACGTATAAGTAGCTGTCTGCACAATCGGCGTATTCAAGGCATTATGTGCCTTACGCCGGGCCGCCCCCGCATGAACGGCGCGTGTGCCGCTGCCCTTATAAAACGCACGACGCCGCTCCTTCTTCTGCTGCTCCGCTGCGTTCACCGCGTCCTCGATATTCTGCGCGACCATATGCTGCTCTACCCTCTCGGAAAACTAAAAACGCCAAACCCGTTTTATCCAGAGTTTGGCGCAATCCGAAGCCGGCATACAGCGAGCAAAAAGCCCCGTCTAAGCCTGTTCAGAAGCTTATAAACGGGGCCTTGTAAACAAATGGGTCTACAAGCCACGCTTATCTCTCGACGCTACCCGCGCCGTCGGAATTGGCACCGTCCCACCTTCTGAGGAGCGGGGGTTGCCGCGGTTTCAAAGGCCCGATTGCCTCCACCGCTCTGGATAAGATGGGTATGCTGGTAATGTGCTGTTGTGTAAAATGTAACAAGCTATTGCTTATTGCGCAAGGGGTGAATCGCAAATCACATGCTTGATTGGCTCATCATTGGTGGCGGAATCCACGGCACACACATCTCGTTTCAGTTGGTCGGACGCGGCATCATCCCCCCAGATCGCCTGCGCGTCCTAGACCCTCATTCCGCACCGCTGGCCCGCTGGCAGCAGTTCACCAATGCGGTGGGCATGGAATATTTACGCTCCCCCATCGTCCACAATCTACACTGGGATCAAGGCGCGCTTGGCCTGTTCTCGCGCATCCACGAGGGCGCACCAGACGTCCGCTTTATCCCACCCTATGGACGCCCATCGCTGCCCCTGTTCAACCGACACAATCAACACATCATCGATAAATATCGCCTTGATGCCCTACGCCTTCAGGGATGGGCAAAACAGCTCAACCGCCTACCCAACGGCGCATGGCAGGTAGATACCGATTATGGCGAAATCACCGCCCGCAAAATCGTCCTCGCACTTGGTCTCTCCGAACAACCTCATATCCCTGACTGGGCGGCAAACCTGATGGGCAGCGCGCCCATCCATCATATCTTCAGCCCCAGCTTCAACCGTTCAGCACTCACGGGTCAAGTGGCGGTCATTGGGGGTGGCATCACCGCTGCACAGGTCGCACTGGCCATCGCCGCATCCGAAAACGCGACAGTCTGCCTCATTCGCCGCCACGCCGAGCGTATCCACGACTTCGACGCCGACACAGGCTGGATGAACGCCATCAATCTGCGCGGTTTCGCAAACATCACCGACTGGGCAGAACGCCGCCGTGTCATCAAACAGGCACGCCACCGCGGCAGTGTCCCACCAGAAGTCGCAGCAGGCCTGCGTACCGCATCGCAAGCCGGCGCCTTGCACATTGTGTCAGCTGCCATCGAATCCGCTGTCACCGACGGTCAAGCGATCACCCTACACCTGTCAGATGGCAGCGCACATACCTTCGACCACGTCGTGTTAGCCACCGGATTCAACCAAAACCGTCCGGGTGGTCAGTTCCTAGATGACGCGATTGAACGTCACGGCCTACCCACCGCACCAGACGGCTACCCCATCATCACCCCCGCCCTAGAATGGGCCGCCGGTCTGCATGTCAGCGGCCCACTAGCAGAACTAGAAGTTGGCCCGGCCTCACGCAATATCTTGGGCGCGCGCATGGCAGGCAGCCGGATCTATAACATCGCCTAACGTGATTTTACGTGCCAAATTGGCGGTCACCGGCATCGCCCAGCCCGGGCACAATATATCCCTTCTCGTTTAGGTGACTGTCCAAAGCCCCCACATGAATCGCCACGTCGGGGTGTGCGCCATGCAGGTGAGCCACCCCCTCTGGCGCAGCAATCAAGCCCATATACTTAATCCGCTGTACCCCAGACTGCTTGAGCATATCCACACACGCCACAGCACTGCCACCCGTTGCCAGCATCGGGTCAAGCACCAGACAAAACTCTATGTCAGCCACGCTGGGCAGTCGGTTGTAATAAGTAATCGGCTGAAGAGTCTCTTCATCGCGCCGCAGCCCCATATGCCAGACTTGTATGTTGGGTAGCAGGGTCATCACCCCCTCCAACATCCCCAAGCCAGCACGCAAAATCGGCACCACCCCAATCTCTTTCGACTTGAACCCCTCCGCCGTCGTCAGCGGGGTCTCCACCGCCCTGCCCGTCAATGGCATATCCAGAGTGGCTTCATAGCACAACAGCATCGCCAATTCCTTCACCAAAAGGCGAAAATCACGATAGCTGGTATGCACGTCCCGCAAAGCCGTCAGCTTATGCTTCACCAACGGGTGATTAGACACATACAAATTAGACAAAGTCATCACCCAAAACCTCCATAGTCAATCCCGCGAGCCGCATCAGCTCACAGAAACAGGTCAAAACATCGCATCAGTATCCCCCATACCCCCACCCCCATGCAACACCCACCCGTCCTGTGCTACAATACTCCACAGATAGCCTTTCTGTTCGAGAAAACGACACCCCCATGAACGATGACGGACGCATCGTCAGCGGCGGCCTCCGCCGCGACGAGCGAGAAAACACCGCTCTACGCCCCCAACTGCTCAAAGATATGGTTGGGCAAGACCGTGTGCGCGAAAACCTCAAAATCACCATTGATGCCGCCAAAAAGCGCAAAGAACCCCTAGACCACACCCTGTTCTATGGCCCACCCGGCCTCGGAAAAACCTCGCTTGCACACGTCATCGCTAACGAGATGGGCGCCAATATCCGCATTACCGCCGGCCCATCCATCGAACGTGCCGGTGACCTTGCCGCCATCCTCACCAACCTCAAAGCCAATGACATCCTGTTCATCGACGAAGTTCACCGACTGGGGCGCGCGGTCGAAGAAATCCTCTACCCAGCCATGGAAGATTTCGTCCTCGACATCGTCATCGGCAAAGGGCCAGCTGCCAAAAACGTCCGGCTGCGCCTGCCACGCTTCACCGTCATCGGGGCAACCACACAGCTGGCACTGCTGGCTGCCCCCCTGCGTGACCGATTCGGCTCACGCTTTCGCCTCGATTACTACGACCAGCAAGCCCTCGAAAGCATCATCACCCGTGCCGCAGGGATGCTCAATGTCCCCATCAAACCCGAAGGCACTTCCGAAATCGCCCGCCGCAGTCGTGGCACACCCCGCATCGCCCTGCGCTTGCTGCGCCGCACCCGAGACTACGCCCAAACCCGCGCCGATGGCACCATCACCGGCCCTGTTGCTGGTGTGGCCCTAGAACTGCTCGAAATTGACCACCTCGGCCTAGACGACATCGACCGCCGTTATCTGCGCACCATTATCGAAAAGTTCAACGGTGGCCCAGTCGGCCTCAACACCATCGCCGCCGCCATCAGCGAAGACCAATCCACCATCGAAACCGTCTATGAACCCTATCTGATCCAATTGGGATTCATCGCGAGGACGCCCCGTGGGCGCGTCACCCTTGCCGCGGCCTATGAACACCTCGGCATCCCCTACGACGCCCCATCACACCCCATCCCGCCAGAACAACCCCCACTGCTCTAAACATCACATCGTCAATCCCACAAGCACACCTTCAGGATGTTATTCCTATGCACCTGTCCGACTTCGATTACGACCTCCCCCCTGAACTGATCGCACAAACCCCTATCGAACCCCGTGATGCCTCCCGTCTAATGGTGCTCAATCGCAGCACCCAAACCATAGAGACACACCGCATCTTCCGCGACATCGTCGATTTAATCCACCCGGGCGACGTGCTAGTCATCAATACCACTCGTGTTATCCCTGCCCGCCTGCCTGCCTTCAAGCAAGATACCGGCGGCGCTTCCGAGGTACTGCTGCTGCGTCAGCTCACGCCTACCCGCTGGCAAGCCCTCATCCGCGGGCGCGGAATCAAGACCAACAGCACCCTTGGCTTCCCCGGCACAAACATCACCGCCACTGTCATCGAAGAGCTGGACGGCCCAGAGCGCATCATCGAG
>DAOUCZ010000063.1:0-3606 GCA_034431675.1 Anaerolineae bacterium
ACCACAAGCGGAGATTCGCGCGGGCTGGCCAGCCCGCGCTCGACGCCATCGGGTTCAACCTTGGCACGTGGGCCGCGCATCTGGGTGAGGAAGCCGACCTTGCCTTTACGTTAGAGATGAACGAGTGGAAAGACCGGCGCACCGTCCAACTGCGCCTCGAAGACGTACGCCCCCCAGAGCGTTAACTTACCCGCCGCCGGCAGGCTGGATCGTGGCACAGTCGGGGTTATTGAACACCACCCCTACCTGAAACGTGAAAGCCTGCTCGATGCGCGCAGCATCCCACATCGAAAACGGCACCCCGCACTCATAACGGTCTTCGCCGGTGCGCAGCTTCAGGGTATACGTCTCGCGCCGGTTCGACTCGCGCTCACAGCCCAGCGCCATCCCCGTGCCCCCGCACGCCAGATTTGGCTCTGGCCACGCAATCGCCTTGGATTTATCGCCGGTGGTTTTGGCCGTGCGCGAGGGAGTCCAGCGGTTAACCACATATGAACACACATAATCGTACACCGGCTCTTGGCGATAGCGCGTGGTACACACCCGCTGCTGGCGGAACGCCCCATCCCCAAGGTCAACCTGCTGCACGCTGCAATCTTCGCCATCAGGCACGCTTCTTGAGCCGACCTGTTCATAGCTTCTGCTGACGTTATAGGCGTCCATCGGCATCGAGGTGCACACGCTGCGCGACGGCACAGCGCTAAAGGCCTCAATATTGATGGTGCGTTCCCACTCAAATGCCTCAACTGTGGCAACCACATCACGCTTGGCAAAGATGGAATAGAGCGCAAAGCCGATGCCGGCAATCACCAGCACCACAATCGCCCACACCCACCACGGCTGCCCCGACGACTTTGGCGCGGCTTTCGTGTTTAGGCCGCGTGCCGCGGCCACTTGACGGGCATCGCGGTCTTCCCGCTCAAAGCGCTCACCTTCGGCGCGGGTGCGTGTGTCCAATGTCTTGACACGAGCAGCATCGGTCTGTGGCGCGCCGCAGCGTGTGCAGAACTCTACATTGCCGGCCACCAGCGAATTGCAGGCCGGACAGGTCTTATCTGCCCCAACATAAACGTGGTCTTTGACCGCAATTTTCTCGTCATCCGAGGGGAAATAACGCCACTCAGGGTCTTGTGCAGCACCGCAGGATGGGCAAAATTTGTGGGTCTTGCCTAACAAGCGCTCCGTGCCGCAGAACTTGCAGTCCCACAGCATCTCATACACGCCGTCGTCATAAACCTTCGGATCGTCAGCCATCGCCTAGCCACCTTGATTTGCCCAGATAAACATGAGTTTGACTGCTTTTACCATTCTTCGGTCAGCTCAAACTCGCGCTCATCACGGCGTGGATAGAACCGCTTATGGACATCGCCAAAGCGCACGGTGTGATGGTCACTTTCTTCATAACTCACGCTGCGCGTAATTACACGCCGCTGTGGGCCTGCAATCAACACCACGTCTGATTCGATCATGCGGCCCGGAAACACCACCATCCCAGAACCAATGCGGCAGTTGTGACCAACAGCGCTCCCAAGCACAATCTGACCGACCGATTGCAGCTCGCCGTCGATGTTGGCTGCGCGCATCGGTTTCTGCGCAATCAGGTTGAAATCGGTGAAGGTGCTGCCAGCACCTACAAAGCTGTTACGCCCAATCACACACATCTGCAAGCAGGTGTTCTGCGCAATAATCGTGTTTTCCATCACCTGCGTCAGATACAAAGACGCCCGAAATGGCAAAAAGCAGTTGTTGCCCACACTGCTCATCATGAGGGTGCATCCGGCATCAATGGTGACATTGTCGCCGATGGTACAGTTGTCGATGATGACCCCTGCGCCAATGGCGCAGTTATCGCCGATATAAGCAGGGCCGCGAATGATGGCCGACGGGTCAATGTCACAATTTTTGCCAATATGCACCGCGCCCGACGCGCTCAGTAGCTGCTTTTGCTCTATCAGGGCACGCCACAGCAGTTTGAGGCGCGCGCCAACACTCTCGCTAATTTGATGGTCTAGACGCGAGGCACGGGCAAAGTTGCTAAAGATGATGCTGGCAAAATACACGTGCACCCAGCTCTCAATCGACATCACCGAGCGCACCGGCGCATAGTGCGTCAAGTCGCCCTGCTTCATCGTCATAAAGTCGGGCACGGTGTAAAACCCGATTTCACGCGCTTCGCTAGGCACGACCACCGGCGTAATCTCTGGGGAATAGCCGTTGGGGAAATACCACAAGTCGCACAAGAACAAGATGCTGCGCGTGGCCGGATCCAGCGTCACCTCAAAGCCTTTGGTCAGGGGCACGGTGTAGGTGTGAAAAGCCTTATCACTGGCCGGAAAAGCCGCGCGGCAGGCTTTGCCGATCTTGCGGGCATGATGGATAAAATAGGCCAGAAATTCTTTGTCAAACCACAAGCTGTCCCGATAGGCCACCGCCTCCCCTTTGACCTGTGGCAGGTCTTCACGATTGCGCAGGGTCGGCCCCAAAATCGTCTGTGTGCCCATCACCTGCGCCACCACATTCTCGTGATGGATCTTAAGCGGCTCAACCCCAATGGTGAGTTGGCTTGCCGGCTCGTTAAAAGGCGGCACATGGCGCGTATCTTCGATAATGTACCGATACATCGGCATGGTCGGCCTCCTCGGCTAGGGTCTCGGTGAACGGACAGCCAGATTCACTTCGGCAGTTGGATCTCGCCCGTTGTCCCGGTAGGTGTATTCAAGAACTGGCGCAGCACCCCATGAAAGCGCTCCGGCTCGTCCATCATAACAAAGTGCCCAGAGTTCTCGAACCACGCAATTTCGGTGGTTGGCGCGTGCTGCTGAAGCACCTTGGCCTGATTGGGATGGACAATGCGGTCTTTGGGGCCATAAATCCCCAACACCGGCATTTTCAACGACCCAAGGCGTGGGCGCAGGTCGGTACGGCGCAAAGTCGCAATCGACATGAAGAAGGCCTCGGCGCCAATTTTGGAGACATCCGAGACCATCATCTGGCTGAGCGCCTTACCATCGTTGGCGATGAAATAAGCGTAATAACGCAAGAACAACAACAACAGTGATGGGAACGTCCACATCACCCGTGCCGCCCAGTTGTAGCCGCTCAGCTTAAGCAGCGGCGCCAACGACGACCCGACGATAGGCGAGCCGATGACACACACCTTGACAACCTGATGAGGACGTTCGGTAGCCAAGCCCAGCGACACAGTGCCCCCCATCGAGTGGCCAACCAGCGCCGCTTTCTGAATGCCCTGCCGCTCCATAAACTGCCCCACCGACGAGATATATTGATCGACGGTGAAGCGCTGGGCACGGTCACGGCTTTCGCCAAACCCCAAGTGGTCAAGGGCATAAAAGCGAAACTCGCCAGACAGCTCTTCTAGCGTGCGCCGCCATAACGCCCAAGAGCCGAGCCACCCGTGCAGCAGCAGCACAGGACGGCCTCGGCCCAAAGTCTCATAGTGGATATTGCCTTGATCGGTTACGAGGGTCGGCACAGGTGTCCTTCTCGACGGTTACGACGGTGATAAGAAGACAGAGGGTTACTCTTCTTCTTCCATTTCTTCAAGGATAGCGTAAAGCAGTTCCAAAAGCACATCGCGCACACTGG
>DAOUCZ010000064.1:0-18069 GCA_034431675.1 Anaerolineae bacterium
CGCATCGCGATGCTTCACGGGCGCATCGCGATGCGCCCCTACACTGATTTTAGAAGCGATTGCCCCGGATGGAGGCCGCCTTTTTACAGCCCAAAATAGCGCGCGCGGATTTCGTCGGGCGTCAGCACCCCCTTGGCCACCTCGATTTCGGCAAGGCGGGCCGCACTGTCGGTGTGGCGGATGTCGTCAAAGGCCGCCACATACTCGCCGGCCCAAAACGGCAGCAGCTCGGCGGTGATTTTCTCGGCCAAGCGCACCAGCTTGGGCCACAGCGTCCGCTCGACAAACTGCCGCTCGGCCACCGTGGCATTGGCCTCGGTGGCATTGGCGTCAATCAGCCCGACCGGCAGGCCAAAAGCCGCCAAAATCTCGTCACGGTGCGCCTGCCGACCCTTCAGAAAGTCAAGATCGGTGTGCGACAGGCCGATGCCTTGCCACTCCACCCCGCTGCCGCGCAGAAACGCAGTGCGCCGCTGCCCGCCGCCATAGCTGGCCCGCCACTCGCGCTTAATCCGCTCAAAATCGGCGTCCGACACCGCCTCTTTGATGTGGACAATCCCCGCCGGCACGCCGTTATCCTGCCCAAAGGTCGCATTGTTCCAGCGCGCCATCGCCCGGTCGCTGTCGATGGCGATGCGCGCGGCAGCGGTCGCCCCCACCCCGTGATAATCGTTGGTCGGATTCCAGCGCTTAAAATGCACCACCTCGCACGGGTCAAGCGGCACACGCACCCCGCCCACCTCATACACATAGCCGGCGATGTGGCGCGTGGGGTGCGGAATCACGCTCACACGGTCGGGGCGCAGCGGCCAAATTTCGGTCGGCGCGCCACCGTCCCCCGCCAGATACCAATACGCGCTGCCGGCCAGTTCCAACATCCCCAGCGTCTGCTCCATCAGCTCAAAGCGGCTGGTAAACGGGTTGGGGCGCTCCAGCAGCACCTCGAGCGGATGCCGCGTCACGCTCACCCGTCGCTCCCCCTCCATGCGGAACACCCGCAGCGGCACAAGTGCCCCCGCCTCGGCAATCCGCGTCACCGCCACATACACCCACGCCGACGCGGTGTACAGGTCAAGGTCGCGCTGCGCCCCAGACGGCACAGGCATCGGCGGAGCAGGAGAAGCCGGCAGCACCCGCCGCAAGCCCTCCACGCGCGGGCGCATCCATCCGGTCAGCTGAGACAGCCATTTCCACATCGCATCACCTCCATGATGATGGGTTCGTCTGATTTGCTTGAATGGTTGATGACCCCTCGGGGGAAGGGCAGGCGGGGGATGAGGGCCGGCCCAAAACGCGCTATAATCCCTGATATGAAACGTTGTGCTGTGCTTGCCCCCCTGATGATGCTGCTCTGGGCCGCGCTGACTGTGCCGTCAGTCGGGCAGGCCGCGCCGTCCCCGCTGGCCTATGGGCAGGTCACCACCGCCCGCATCGACAACCGCAGTCCACTCCAGCGCTATGTGTTCGACGGCCTGCGCGGTGAATTTGTGCGCGCCACCCTGACCGTCACCGACGGGGGGCTGGACGCCGTGCTTGTCCTCAGCGACCCCGACGGGGTGATTCTGCTGGTGCGCGATGATGACTTTGAGGCCGGCAAGGTATCGCTGGCGATGCGCCTGCCGCGCAGCGGGCCATATACCCTAACCGCCGCGCGCTTTGGCTATGCCTATGGCACGACCGTCGGCAGCTACCGCCTGCAAATCGACCGGCTTGGCGTCAGCGCGGAGAGCGGCAGCGGCCTGCGCTTTGGCGATACGGTGGCGAACCTGATTAATGATGAGACCCCAGAGGTCTATTACAGCTTCCGCGCCCGTCAGGGCGAACTCATCACGCTGGCCATGCGGCGCGACGGCGGCACACTCGACCCGTTCCTGCGCATCGTGGACGCCAACCGCACCATCCTTGTGGAAGCCGATGACTGGCGCGGCACACCAGACGCCCGCGTGGAGCGCTGGCAAGTGCCCGCCGACGGGCAGTACCTGATTGTGGCCACGCGCTACGGCGGGCCTGCCGGCAAAACCAGCGGCCAATTTTTGCTCACGCTCGATAAAATCCCCGACAGCGCGCTGGGCAGCAGCGCCGACCTCGCCATCCAGCTCAGCGCCGGCCAACCCACCGAGCGCGACCTGTCGGCAGGGCGCTATGAGCTGTGGTACAGCTTTGAGGCCAGCGCCGGCCAGCGCGTCACCCTCAGCCTACAGCGCGTCAATGGCAACCTCGACCCGTATCTGGTGCTGCTCTCGCCCGACCTGCGCGAACTCATCGCCCATGATGACATCGTGGACGGGCGCGAGCGCGACAGTCTGATCGAAAACTTCCCCATCCCCGCCGACGGCAAATACTACGTGCTGGCCACCCGCTTCGAGCGCGCCGCCGGCACCACCATCGGGCGCTTCCGCCTCACCCTCACCCTTAGCCGCTAGGGGAGGGATGGCGCTAGAAAATCACGGTCTTTTCACTGTACAAGTCGGGCAGGCGGTTTTGGCGCAGGCGAAACTTCGTGCCGTGGTTGTGCCCTGTGCGCGCATCAAAATCGACATAAATCGCCCCGTCGCCAATCAGGTCGATAAACCGCTGAGGGGAAAAGCCGCTCAGCATCAAACACGACACATAGCGAAACCGTTCCACAGGCTGGCCACCGGGTGTTTTTTCGCGCTTGCGCTGCGCTTCCACCAAGAACACGTTCTTGAGCTTCGTGCCGGCCTTATGCCCCAAATCGTCATATCCCCAATAGGGCTGCGGATTCAACTCTTTTAACCCTACCTTGCTTTCCACCCCACGCACCCACTCCTGATGCCTAGGGTCGATAGCTGCGGCATCAAAACAGATGGTAACCTTGCGGTTATCCTCATCCAGCTTGACCCTGAAACCGCGATCGCTGTGCTGTCGTGTATTGATGGTTTGCCGAAAACTCAACTCATCTGCGGGGTATTTCTGGCCGGCCTCTTGATGTGGCCAACCATAGTAGGGCAGCAGCATCTGCGATACCAGCTTGAGTGACGTCGGCGAAGGCTCAAGATGAAACAAGGTCAGCAGGCTGGTCGATGCGCTGCGCCATGTCTTCAACTCCCATTCTCCCGCATTGGGGATGGGCAGATTATTCTCGGTCAGCCCCAGCAGATCCTCCAGCAAATTACCCGCCGCCCCGTGATTAGACAGCCTTGAAGCGCTATCGATCCAACCCTGCTGATGAATCCCACTGAGCGCTTCAATCAGCTCAGCCTTCTGAAGAACCTTCATCCTCATCCCTATCTATAGCAGGCGTGGTTGGGAAGTGGTTGATAGGGTTGCTGCTGCCCCTGCCTGCTCCACACGCCGCCGCGCTAGGTCGCAGTAGTCGGGAGACAAATCAATGCCGATGAACGTGCGTCCATGCATCTGCGCCGCCAAAGCCGTCGTCCCCGACCCCATAAACGGATCGAGCACCACTTGGGCATGGGTGGAGCTGACGCACCGTGAGGCCAATTCTAGGGGAAACGGCGCAGGATGCTCGTTCTTCAGCTCCTGCGGGATTTCCCACACATCCCCATACACGTTTGCCTTGTCGGCCAGCTTAAACTGCCGCTTGGCAATCAGATAAATCACCTCATATGTCGGCAGAAAATAGCCCGGGTTAAAGTTAATCCCCCCCTTTCGCCGCCAGATGATGATTTGCCGGACAGGGAAACCCTGCACAATCTCATGACGGTCTTGCAGCAGCCCATCCTGCACCCGCCATTTGTGGTTATAGAAAATCGCACCGTCCGGGGTCAGCAGGCGCATCATCTCGGTCAAACAATCGCGCTGCCACTGCACATACTGCTCATACGGCATGTTGTCATCATGATGCGAATAGCCGTTGATGAGCGCGGCGTTCTTCCATTTGCCCCCGCGTCCATCTTTCATCCCGTTGCCGGTAGAGTTCTTTAGGTTATAGGGGGGACTGGTCACCACCAGTTGCAGGCAAGAATCAGGCATCTGCCGCATGACTTGCAAACTGTCCCCACAAATAAACTTGTTGTGGAAATCGTCTGGATAGTTCACCAATCCCCTCATTTCACGCTGTCAGCCCGCTCATCAGCACGCTGACGGCGATATGCGCATCTGATTCATATGATACCGTCATTTTAACACACCGTGCGAATTCCCTCCCCCTACACCTCCACTGCCCACAGTTGGCCGCCCAACACGTTCAGCCCGGCGGCGCTGGTCTTCCACATCACGCTGAAGGTATGCGCCCCCGCGCTCACCCCCGTCAGCAGCAGCACAAACCCGACCGCGCTGGCCGTACCGCTGCCCCCCGGCGTCCACTCCACCGACCCGCTCGCCCCATTCAGCGCCAAACGCACCCCATCCACCGCCGCGTCAAAATAGCCGCGCCCCCCGCCGCTGTGATACCCCGCCGCCTGATACCCCACCAGCACCGCGCCCCCTTTGGTCGTCACATTCACAGACGCCAGCGCCGTCCACGTGCCAGAACCGGTCGAGTCCGCCGGCACAGCCACCGCCGCCCGCGCCCCACCCTCCTTCAGATACGCCAGATTCTCGCCGATGGCGTTCATCTCGGGCGCACCGACCAGCTCGCCCAATGCCCAATCCTGTTTCGGTGTCGTCCATGCCGGCATTACCGCCCCCTTTTCACCCCAAAACAAGCACTTTTGTGCTACAATCTCACCATCCACCCGAGACACCGCTGCCAGAGGCCGCCCATGACCACCCCACCTGACCCGCTGCGCCAGTTCATCATCGCCGCCCACTTTGACCTTGCCGCCGTACAAGCCGCCCTAGCCGCCCACCCTGATTGGCTGGACATCGCCTATGACTGGGGGGCAGAAGGCGGCACAGAGACCGCGCTGGGCGCTGCCGCACACGTCGGCAACCGGCCCATCGCCCGCTATCTGCTGGCCGAAGGCGCGACCATCACCCCGGCCGCTGCCGCCATGCTCGGAGACCGCGCCGCCCTCGATGCCCTGATTGACCTTGACCCCGACAACGCCAACGCCGCCGGCGCACACGGCATCCCGCTGCTGGCCCATGCCGCCTTCCAGCCCGACCCCGACCTGCTCGACCACCTGCTGGCGCGCGGCACACGCCCAGAAGGACTCGGCCTTGTCCTGCTCAATGCAGCCACCGCCGGCCATGCCGAGGTCGTACGCTGGGCGCTGGCCCACGGCGCAGACCCGACCACCCGCAATTATCAGGGCAAAACCGCCGCCGAAATCGCCCAGCAGGCCGGCTTTGACCACGTGCTAGACGCCCTCGCCTAACCGGCAAGGCGCGTCTCCATCCCCAGCCCAGACAGCCCGACCCTCCAAAACGACGCCAGCGGCAGCCGCTCCAGCACCCACGTCGTCTGATGGCGCGCGCCACCCTGCGTCACCTGATGCCCCTCACCCACAATCGTATACACCCCGTCATGGCCGGTGTGCGGGTCAATCACCCGCACCCGATCGAACAGCGTGCGCGCCAGCGCCGCCCCCCACCCTGCCCGCTCACTCAGCAGCAGGCGCGTCAGCTGGCCGCGTGGGTTGGCCCGATTGAGCAGCTCAAACGCCGCCCGCGCCTCACCGGCCTCCAGTGAGTCCAACAGCGGCAGCGCCAAGCTGAGCGTGTGCGGCCCATAAGCCGCCGCGCTCCCCGCATCCGACTGCTGCACCCACGCCATCTCGCCGCCAATAATCGGCGTGCCCACCAAGCGCGCGCCAGACATCAAATACACCGCGCTGCTCCCCGTATTAACCACCCGCAGCGTCACCATCCCGCCCTCCACCGCGTCAATCGTGACCGTGATTTGCGCGGTCACGTCCGGCCCGCTGCCGTCCGGCTGGGTGTTGGCCATATAGTCAAAGCCGGCCAGCGGCGTATCGACCTGCGCCGCCCCCAGCGCACGCCCCTGCTCATCGCGCAGGCGCACCGTCAACACCAATGGGCGGTTCGGGCGCAGGCGCTGCACCCCGTTCAGACGCCACAGCACCGTGCCCGGCATCCCGACCCGCCGCGGGCGCACCCCCACCCGCACCCGATTGACCACCTGCGCACCATACACATAATGCGCCCCATCCCCCACAGCATCCAACGTAGACTGCGGCCCGCCCGCCCGCAGCGCCTCGTCCCGCCCCCGAAACGTCAGCACCCCCTCACGGTCAGCCGCAAAACGCCCGCCCTCGGCCTGCACCACTGCCTGAATCACCCGCAGCGCCGCCACACGCCCATCCCACTGCTCGCCAAACGAGGCAAACCGCACCGCCGACGCCCCAATATCACGCGGCAGCTCGTCAAAGTCCGCCGCGCTCAACACCCGCTCGACCGCCTCACCGGCGGTCACGTCCAGCGCCAGCGCCACCCGCGCCGGTGAACGCAGCAGGCGCGTCTCTGCCCCCACCACATCCACCGTCGCCATCCGCCGCCCATACGCCCCAACCTGCGGCTCAATCACATCCACCACGCCGGTGAACAAGCGCCGCCAGCTCCCACCATCATCCACCTCGATGACCGCCGGCGTCCCGGTCGCAATCGCCGCTGCGCCGGCGCGCTCTGGCGCATATGTCCCGTCGTCGTTGTCCAGCACGATGCGCCCGCGCGCCAGCCCCACCCGATCCTCTGGCCGGTGCACGCCCAGCCGCCAGCTCATCTCCACCACATCGTCCGAGGCGTCCACCTCGCCCAGCATCACCCGATACAACATCCCATCCGTCCCTTCTAAGCCATCCTGTCATCCCATTACACATCCAGCGTCCACACATGCCGCAGCGCCGCGCCGATATAGCGCCCACTGCCATAGGCATACGTGCCCAGCTCGACCATCACGCGCGGCGGATAACGCAGCGCCCCACCCAACAGCACATCCCCGCGCAGCGCGGCAAAATACGCCTCCACCAGTGCCGACACCGCCCCCCAATCCTGCGGATGCCGGCCCTCTGGCGCGACCGCCAGCAGCTCGGTGATTTCCACCGAATACAGCGCCCCCACCGTCCCCAGTGACAGCACCTCAAAGCCGCCGCCCCGCTCACCAAACAACGGCCGATGATGCAGGCGCGGCAGAGTCAGCGCCGCCGGCAGGGCCGCCGCATCCAGCGCTGACGGCGCGCCCCCCCACGCATAGCGCACCTTCACCCCGTCCACATCTAGACCGGCCAGCGCCGTCAGCGCCTCGCTCAGCCCCCCCATATCCCCTACACCTCCACGCGCGTCAGCTGGCGCAGCTCATCACGCAGGGCCGCCGGCACTTCGCGCGCGGGGTCACCGTCTGCCTCGCGATACAGCCACGCCGCCCACCGATACCCCAACGCCTCGGCCAACGGGTCAGGCCAAAACGTCTCAACCGGCACACCCGCCAGATGCGCCGCCGCCGTCGTCCCATTCACCCCGCGCCGCACGCTCAATGTCGTGGGTGTGGTGCTCAACACACGCAGCAGCTCATCCCCCAGCCTCATCAGCTGACCGCCGTGCAAGCGCGGCTGATAGCCCTCGGCATCCGTCCCCTGTGTATTGCTCACGCTCAAGGTGCTGCTCAGACCGCTCACCCCCACCGTCAGCGCGTCGCCGCTGACCCGCCACGCCAGCTCTGGCGCACGGTGATAAGCCCACAGGCCGGTGATGCGCGCCACCCCCGCGCCAAACCGCCCGCCGTCGATGCGCCGCAGCAAACACCCGCCCTCCAGCGCCACATCCTCAGGGTCAATCCCCCGCCCGTTGACCTCCACCGCCTCCACGCTCAAGGCGTCCTCGGGCAGCACCAGCACCTCATCAGCCCGCCGCAGATAGGCCCGCAGCGTCATCCGCAGCGGCGCAAACCGCCGCCCGCTGTAATCACTTAGCGCCGCCTCTGCCGCGCGCAGCGCCATCGCAAGGCGCGCCTCGTCCTGCGCCGCCAAAATCAACTCCATCAGCCCCAACCGCTGCTTCAGGCGCGTCTGGGTCAAAAACTGCCGCATACTCCCACCCCCACACTGCTGACACATCCTGTGTCTCAAAAATGCCCCGCGCGCCACTTTTAGGCGCACGTCTACCCTACGACCTCCGGCAAAACCGGAACTCAAAACCGCATTTCGACGTATTCTGTATGATGAACGCTGTGTCAACATCACAGAGGAGAAAACCCGTAATGATGCGTCTTACACTTGCGTTACTCGCCGTCTTTGGCTTTGCCCTTGCCTCACCTGCCGCCGCCCAGACCCCCGCTTCACAAGCCCCCATCAGCACATTGGCCGGCCTGATGCCCGCAGATACCGTCTTTTTCGCCAGCATGCGCACCGACCCCGCCTATCTCGAGTCGCTAGAAGCCGTGCTGCCGCGCCTCGAGCGCGCCCTAGACTGGCGCGCCGACATCATCCGCAGCCTCGACTTCTCGCCCATCTCAACCATCATCAGCCAGAGTGAAGGCTGGCGCGGCACTTATATCGCCATGGCCGTCACCTCGCCCGAGCTGCTGCTGCAAAGGCGCAACCTGTTCAACGCGCAAAAAGACGTGTACATCCTAGTGGACGTCGCCGACCGCGCCGCCGCCGAAGCATGGCTGCTCGAACAGAACGCCGTCGCCATCGACTCGCCCGCCAACCCGTCCTATACCGCCTATACCATGCAAGGCGCAGACACCGACCTGCCGCTGGTTCTGCTCAGCGACAGCCTGATGCTGGTCGGGGCAGGCGGCATCGACATCGCCATACAAACCCGCGACCTCGCCCCGCTGCGCGCCGCCGACGGCTTCCGCAGCGCGCTCGATTCGCTCAGCAGCGCCGGCACCGCCGACTTCATCGGATACCTCAACGTCGGCGCGCTCCTCAGCGCCGCCGGCAGCAGCCCCGCCACCGCCGCCCTACAAGCCGCCGCCGCCGATTTCGCCGGCACAGTCGCCTTCAGCGGGCGCAACGTCGACAATCAACACCTCGTGCTGGATGTGTCGTGGCGCTATGGCAATCCCGACGCCCTGCTCACCTATGGCATCGACCCCAGCCGCTTTGCCGCGCCGGCAGTTGACCCCGCCTTTGCCGCCCGCCTGCCCGTCAATACCGAGAGAGCCATTTATGGCACAGACCTCGCCGGCAGCTATCAGCTCGGCCTCCAGCTGATTGGCGCAGGTTATGCCATCGCGCGTGACCTCAACGGCGCGCCGCTCATCGACGGCCTGCCGCCCACCACCGACATCGCCGACCTGCTGCGCGGCACACTCACCGTGCTGTTCGCCTCGGTCACCGGCCTCAACCTCGAAAACGACGTGCTGGCCGCCCTCGATGATGGCCAATTCGCCCTCATGCTCAACCTCGGCCAAGCCCCCGACGGCAGTGAGGCGGCCTTCGGCCTCGTCGCCGCCCGCGACGGCAGCGCCGTCACATGGACTCAAGCCCTGCGCGAGGCCCTCGACCTGCTGGCCATCCCCACCGACACCACCCTGATTGAAGACGCCAACGCCCTCGACCTCAGCGGCGCGCTGCGCACCCTCGCCAGCCTCGACCGCAGCCTGTCCACCCTCGACGACCTGCCATCCCTCAACATCACCATCAACTCAGAGGTGCTCACGCTCGGCAGCAGCACACTGGCCAGCGGCGTGTTCTCGCCCGAGCCGCGCAGCACCCCCGCCGGCTTCGACCTGATGCTGGACGGCGCGCAGCTGTTTGCCCTCATCGACGGGGCAGCTGTCGCCAGCGCCATGCCCGATGCCGAAGTCTACTTCTCGGCCCTGACCGCCTCGGCCCTCGCCACGCCGGAGGGCATCCTCAGCCGCTTCACCCTCAGCCTCGATGTCGTCCGCTAACGCCCCCCTCACAAGGAGACTCCCCATGCGCACCCGCTTTCGCGCCATCCTGCTGCTGATACTGACGCTGGCTCTGACCAGCATCGGCGCTGCCGCCCAACGCAGCGCCACCCCCTCGCCGCTCAAGCTGGCCAACCACGCGCCAGCCAACAGCATCCTATATGTGTCCACCCGCCTTGACGCCGGCTTCATCGAAACGCTGGACAGCGTGCTGTTCCGCCTGAGCAGTGCGATGGGCTTCCCGACCCGCAATGGCCTGACCAACAACCTCAACAGCGTCGGCCTGCGCCCATGGCTGGGCGACTCGGGCGCGTTGTTTATGCAGCCCCTGCCAGACCTCAACATCAACTCTGATGCCTACACCGGCCTGCTGGTCGAAGTCGCTGACCGCGCCGCCGCCGAAATTTACCTGACCAACCTGTATGGCGAACCGACCCAAGACCGCGAAACCGGCGACTCGCTGTTTGTGGCCTTTGGCCTCACCACCTACCGCCTGACCGACCGCCTGCTGATTGTCGCCGGCGACAAGGTGGACGCCCCGCTCAGCCTCCTGCGCGAGGGCATCCCCACCGACGGCCTCGGCAGCTCACCGCTGTTTATCGACGCCGTCACCGCCCTGCCAGAGCAAGACGCGCCCTATCCCATCATCGGTTATTTCAACCTGCGCACCCTGATTGGCCAAGGGCTGGGCGAAGAACTCAAGCGGATGCTGCCCCCCAGCATCGACGTGACCAAGCTGGCCGAGTTCTACGGCCAAATGGCCATCGGGTTTCATCAGCTGGGCGGGCAGGTGATGGTGATGGACATGGCATGGCAGCACGGCAGCAGCCTGCCGTTCCCCGGCCTAGAAGACATCAACATCTACGTCAGCCAGCCCCTCAGCCTCGACTTTCTGCGCCATGTACCGGCAGATGCCCAGTTTGTGGTGCAGGGCATCAACCTGTGGGACAGCATCCAGACCGCCGCGCGTGTCGGAAGCCGTGTCACCCATTTCCTGCGCGACGACCCAACCTTTATCAGCAGCACCGGCGCATCCGGCATGATGATGTCGGCCAACCCGTTCTTCAGCATCTTTGGCAGCCAAGTGGTGACCGGCATCGCCGAGCTGACCCTGCGCGGCGCACTCGACCTCGAACCCGCCCAGCTGTCCGACGCGCTCAACGGCAACGCGGCGCTGGCCCTGCGCGTCACCCCGCAGCTCGGGCGCACCACCACCCCCGCCTATCTGGTTGAAGCCGGCGCATGGCTCGAATCGACCGGCACAGGCGCGCGCGATTTGCTGAGCGGCGCGTCGGCCCTGATTGACCAGTTCGGCGTCACCCTAACCCCCAGCCCCGACGGCTTCGCCTTCACCCTGCCCGGCGGGCAGATGAGCAGCGGTCAACCCGCGCTCACCCTGCCCACCGAATACCGCTGGTACGCCGATGACTCCCTCACCTACATCGGCGCAGAGGCCTTGACGCTGGAGAACAAGCAAACCCTCGTGGCCGTGCCACGCATCACCGACCGCCTCAGCAGCATTCTGCCCTATGTGCTGTCCGAGTCCGATACGTTTGCGTGGATTGATATGGCCTCCATCGCCGCGCTGGTCACCCCCCAAGACCGTATGACCGGCCAAGTGCTGTCCGAGTTTGACGGCTGGTTCATCAGCGGGCGGCAGACCCGCACCCTCAACCGCTACCGCCTCGCCCTCGTGCTCACCCGCTAACCCGCACCACCCAGCCCCCTGCTCAAAGCCAGAGCAGGGGGCTTTTTGCGCCCCACTACACCGTGATGTTGATGCCGATGGCCGTCGAAGCCTCGTCATACGAGGCAAACGCAAGCCGCACCGTCGCCGTCAGCTGATAGGCATCGTAATACGGCAGATAGTCCACACTGACCGCGATGCGCCGGCGCGTCCCCACCAGCCAGCCCGGGCGATACACCAGCAGCGCCGTCCCGCGGTTCTGCGTCTCACCCACCTCAATCATGCCGTCTGCGCCGCTCAGCGCCATCTCTGCCGACACCAGCACCGGAATCCCATCCACGAAGCCCAATTGTCCGGTCAGCGCCGTGGCATGTGCCCCGGCCTTGTCCATCGTCAAAAATTCGGGCAGGCCCAACAGCTTGGCATAGGTGTTGCCGTCCACAATCCACGCCAAATCCGACGGGCGCGCCGCCTTGCCCACCGGCAGCTTAAAGCGCACCGTCCGCAGCTTTTCCAACGTCGGGCCGCCGGCAAAGTTGTGATACAAGTTCGTGCCCGTCACCAGCGCCTGATGCCGCAGCCCATCCAACGCGCGAAAACGCGCGTTCTCGTCGAGGGCGTTGTTCAGGTCGTTGATGTTGCCCACACCGGGCGTCTCGTCCCCATTCAACAGCACATGGTCGATGGCATCGGCAATCGCGCGCGCCGCCTGCTCGCGATAAATCCCCAGCACCGGCAGCACCGCATCTTCCACCAGCTCGGCGCTGAACCCGACCCGCAGCGCCAGCTTCTTGGCCGTCAGCGTCAGCTTGTCACTGCCCATCTTGCCGGCAGGGGTGGCCGCAGACCCCAGCGCCAGCTGAGCCTCGCTGCGCGTCTCCGGCACATAATAGACCGTCGGGTCAACCCCCTCGGTCGGCACATGAAACGGCGACGACGGCATCTCGATGCTGCTGAACAGCGGCAAAATCACGTTGTCCTGCCGCGCCTTGCGCCACAGCAAATCGCTCCACAGCGCCGGCACCCACTCCGCGCCAAACCCGTTCTGAGCGGTGTGGCTCAGCTCGTCGGCCTTCAGGCCGGTCAGGCCGGCACGGCGCAGCTTGTGCGCCAGCGCATTGGCATAGCGCTCGCTGACGCCCTTGGCCGCGCGCGCGCCGCCCAGCAGCACGCACCCGTGCAGCAAATCCAGCGCGCTCAAATCGTCAAACGCGCTCCCCACCTCAATCACCCCCGCCGCCCCCTTGACCGCCTCATCCGTGGCGCTCGGCAGGCGCTTGCGCGGCCCATCTTGACCCGTCGTGTTCACCCGCTCATCCATCACCACACCTCCTTGTTCATCCATGTCCTGTTCATCCCCATCATCACCGCCCGCCCATGCCGGCAGCGGCAGCGCCAGTGCCCGATAATACGCCCGCAGCAATTTCACATCGGTCGTCAAGCGCGGCTCGGCAGGGGTCGGCGTCAAGCTGCCCTCCACCACCACCCAGCGCTCAATCCGCCCATCCTCGGCCGTCTTGACCAGATGCGGCAGACTCCCGCTCGACCAGCTCAGCGCCCCGCGCGCAATCAGCGCACGCACCGCCTCGATATACCGACCACGCTTTTCCAGCTGCGCCTCGGCCCACAGCCCGACCTCGTCCGGCCTCAGCGTGTCCATCACCCCGATCGGGGCAGCCTTCACCCCCTCGTCCATCCCGTGATGGAACAGCACTGGCCTACGTGCATACCAGTCCAAGCCAAAATCGGTCTGCGGGGTAAAATACTCGCCGTGCAGGTCACGCTCCTGTGCGCTGCCCCACACCACCAAATACCCGCCGATGCGCTCCCCATCCTCCAGCATCTTGACCGCCGTCGGCGGCCCATGCGTGTGTGTCATGTCACCCCTCTCGTTGGGTCTTTCCGTCCAATCCATAAGTCCCTCCTCGTCCGCTGCACGGGCTTAGGCGTTCCGTGCCACGGGGGAGGGGATGTAGGCATCCGCCGTTGTTAAGGTGCATCTCTCATTGTGTCGAAATTTTGTTCTATGCGAGTATCATATGGTCAGCATTACCGCTGGCAATAGTGCTGGCATTACCGCTGGCAATAGCGCCGGTATCCGAGGGCAATCGCCTCAAAATCAGCCATTGGTTCATGAGCGTAGGGTCGGCGATGGGTTTTGACCCTACCAGAAAAGTTAAAGCGATCACCCTGCACCGGCAGTACCGCCGCGATGTGCTAAAATAAAAGACAGACCCTGTGGATGCCCCAAGCGAGTCCGAGATGACCGATGCCTTGCTAGACCGCTTTCCCCGCCTGAATGTGCTGGTGATTGGCGACGCCGTGCTCGATGAATACGTCATCGGGCGGGCTGAGCGCCTCTCGCGAGAAGCGCCGATACCGGTGCTGGAAGTGCAAGAGCGGCGGGCCATCCCGGGCGGGGCGGCCAATCCAGCCGTCAATGCCGCGGCACTGGGCGCACGCGCCGCCCTGCTGACCGTGGTCGGCGCAGACGAACAGGCCGCCCGCCTGCGCGAGGCGCTGGGCGCGCGCGGGGTGGAGACCGGCGGCCTCGTCACCGACGCACAGCGCAGCACCACGGTCAAGACGCGCATCCTCGCCCGCACCGGCACGGCCTTCCCCCAGCAGATGGCGCGCCTCGATTCGGTGGCGCGCGGACCGCTGTCGCCGGCCTCGGCCAACCGTCTGATTGACTGCGCCGCCCGCCGCGCGCGCTATGCCGATGCCCTGCTGGTCAGCGATTATCGCAGCGGCCTGCTCACCCCCGACCTGCTGGACGGGATGCGCGCCTGTGCCGCCTCACCCGCCGCGCTGCTGGCCGCCGACGCGCAGGGCGACTTTGACAAATATGCCGGCTTTGACCTGATGAAATGCAACGCCGACGAAGCTGCCGGCTATCTGGGGCAGGCCCTGAGCACAGACGACGATTTTGCGGCGGCGGCGCGTGCCATCTGCGCGCGGCTGAGCCTGCGCCGCGGCATGATCATCACGCGCGGGGCAGACGGCGCAACATGGGCCGACGCGGCCGGGCTGGCCGGTCACGTCAGCGCCCCGCAGGTGGCCGACGTGTTCGACACGGTCGGGGCGGGCGATACCGCCGTGGCCGTGCTGACGCTGGCGCTGTGCGCCGGCGCTGATTTGCCCACCGCCGCGCGTATCGCCAACGCCGCCAGCGGCATCGCCGTGCGGCATGTCGGCAACTATGCCCCCTCGTTGGCTGAGCTGCGCGCCGCCCTCACCTAGGTTTTCGTTCGACGCCCCCTCCCCCGACTGGACACCCCTTATGGATTTCACCCTCGCCATTGTGCTCAGCGCCCTGCTGATTGGCCTGAGCAAAGGCGGCTTGCTCGGCCCGTTTGGCGGCACGCTGGCCCTACCGTTGATGCTGTCTGCCGTGATGGACGGCGAGCCGCTGGGCGTCGCCACCGGCACGGCCGTGCTGCTGCCCCTGCTGATGCTGGGCGACCTGTTCGCTGTGCGCCTCTATTGGCCAGACCGCGACAACCGCTATCTGTGGCTGATGCTGCCGGCTGCCGTACTCGGCATCGTGGTGGGCACGCTGCTGCTGACCTCGCTGCCCAACCTCACGCTCAAGCGCATCCTCGGCGGCTTCACCCTGCTGGCGGTCATCTACCGCTATGCCAGCGACCATCTGCGCCAGCTGGCCTATCACCCGCGCGACAGCTACGGCTGGGTTGCCGGCCTCATATCAGGCTTTGGCAGCGCGCTGGCCAACACCGGCGGCCCGCCCATCACCGCCTATCTGATGCTGGAGCGCGTCACCCCGCGCGCGTTTGTCGGCACGCAGGCCGTGTTCTTCACGGTGGTCAACATCCTCAAGGTGCCGGGCTATGCCGCCGGCGGCCTGTTCGACCTCGGCCTGCTGCTGCGCGCATGGCCGGCGCTCATCATCGTGCCGCTGTGCGTGTTTGCCTCGCGCCCATTCATCTACCGCGTCAACCGCCGCGTGTTCGACACCATCCTGACCATCGGCCTGATTTATGCCAGCCTGAGCCTGCTGCTGGGCTAACGCTCACAGTTTTAGGATGTAATGCGTGCCCTTCTTGCTGCCCACCTTCAGCAGCACCCCGCGCTCGACCAAATCGGCCAGGTCAAGGCGCAGCGTCTCGGCGCTCACGCCCGGGCACAGCTCGCGGAAGTCGCGGTTGGTAATCTGGCCGTGGTCGCGGATGTATTGCAGCGCACGCGCCTGCCGGTGATTGGTGCTGCGCGACCACTCGGCCTGCGGCTGCTGCTTCACCCGCTCGTTATACAGCGTGACGGCAAAGCTGTAGGGGCGCGCGTCAAAGTCGGGGGGCTTGCGCCCAGCTTGCTCCATCACCTCAATCATCCGGTCGATGCCCAGCCCAAGCTCTTCGATATAGCCCCACTGAAACAGCCCATTGACGATGCGCGGGTTGCGGCTGAAATGCTCGTCCTTGATGTTCTCAATCGTGATGAAACCCGGCAGGCCGCCCGGCGAAATCACCTCTAGGCGGTCAGAATACATGCGGATTTCGATGCGGCGGCCCTTCAAGCGGTAATCGCGGTGGCACACCGCGTTCACAATCGCCTCGCGCACGGCAAACTGGGGATACTCAAACGTATCCTCGCGCTCAAGGCCCTTAATCACCCCGCCCACCGCCATCTCGCTCCACACCAAGTTCCACGCCGACTCAATCAGGCGCGGCAGCGGGCCGGTCAGCTCTTCACGCCGCACATAGCCGGCAAGGCCGTTCTCGCCGCGCGGGTTGCGCCCGACAAACTTGGCAAACACCACGCTGGCCTGCGGAATCCACTGCTGCGGATAATCGCTAAACAGCATCAGGCCGGCAATCGTCGGCTTGCTGGTCTGGTCAATCGCCCCAATCTCCATCAGCATCTCATCCAGATTGCTGCTGGGCGGGCGCTTGGTGCGCTCGCTGCGCTTGGTCAGGTATTCGGTCAGCATCTTCTTGCTGAAGTCGTCCTTGCTCGCCCCCACCACCGGAGTCGACTCGAAATCGCCGGTGGTCTTGGCGCTGGCCAACCGCAGCAGCTCCTGCCCGCCCACCGGACGATTCTGTGCCCCGCCCCGAATCAGCACCCGCCCGTCGGTCAGCGAGTGCAGTTCAATCGAGCGCGGCACACGCAGGCTAAACGCCCGCCCCTTGCCGCTGCCCAGCATCACCTCTTCCCAAGACCCCACCACCACCGTCGGGGAACACAGCGCATCCGCCTCTTTCAGCGCACTCGACAAAATCTCCACGTCCAGCCGCACATTTGACGGTTTGCCCTCCTCGTTCACCCCCACCACCAACAGCCCACCGTCGGCATTGGCAAACGAAATCAGCGTCTCGGCGATGGCGCGCGGGTCTGCCGCCTCCAACATCGCCAGACGGGGGCCGGGCCCCACTTTCAACAGTTCTGGGTTGACCATAAAAGAATGTCCGATGATATATCGAAATAATGCAAGCCTGACGCCAGTATATCACATCTGCTGGCCAAAATTGGGATAAATTTGCGATATATTTTGTGAAAAAAGACACATCCCCGCCGGTCTCAGCACCCCACTGACACCCAACACAGCGCGGCCTGCACGCCGGCAAGGTTGCGCGTCAGCTCGATGTCGGTGGCCGACGCCAGCTCGACATCCGCCGCCGGCAGGCCAAGGCTGTTGACCCACGCCGGCGCAGTGCCGGTCACCGGATAGGCGCTGAAGCTCTCGCCATAATCATAGCCCGCCGCCTGCCCAAAGCTGGCCGCCAGCGCCGCCGAGCCGGCATCCCCGCCGCATGTGCCGGCATATACCCCCGCCGCCGCCGCATGAAAAAACAGCGTGGCCGCCGGCCGCAGCGCGATGATGAAATCGGCCAAGGCACGCGTCTCTGGCTCGCTCAACGGCTCAGCGCCGGCGCTCACCACCTGATCGCGAAAATACGCCTCGGCCTGCCACCCACACGGCCAATTGCGGTTGAGGTCTACCCCGCTGGCATTAAACCGACCCGCCAGCACCCGCCCGCGCGCCACCCCGTCGGGGTTGAGCGCCGGCACCACCCACAGCGTCAAATCGGCAGGCAGCCCGACCGCCCGATAATGCGCCGCAATCTCGGTCAGCAGCTCGGCGGTGTGCGCCTCGAACCCGCCGTGCACCGCCCCCACCAGCAGCACCGCCCGCGCCCCCTCCCCAACCCGATAGGCGGTCAAAGGCCGCCCCTCCACCGACTGACCAAACACCACCTCGCTCGGCGGGGTGGCCGATGGGGCAGGTGTCGCCGAAGGTAAGGCCGTAGCTGACGGCAGCGGCGTCGCCGAGGCGCGCGGCGGCAGCGGCGTCAGCGTATCGGGCAGGGACGACAGCGCACGGGTGGCCAGCGGCAGGAGTGGGGTCGCGGTGGGGGGTATCACGCTGGGAATCAGGGTGGGCAGCGCATCTGCCCCCTGCGATTGGCAGCCTGCGCAAATCAGCAGTAAGATTAAAGCTAAGATTCGGACGTTTAGCATAGGGCGGACATCACCGGTGAACATCACGCGACTCCTTCAAACCATTGTACTGGCGATGGCGTGCGCTTTCACCCTCGGCGCATGCCAGACCGAGCAGGAAGACGCCCCCTTGCCCACCCTGTTGGTCTTGCCAACCGCCACCGCCACCCACACCCCATCGGCCACCTTC
>DAOUCZ010000065.1:0-8929 GCA_034431675.1 Anaerolineae bacterium
ACACAGAGGGCGTTTTGCCCGGCGGCCTGAATGTGGTGCGGCGCGCGGCGGGTATCAACCGCAAGCTGCTGGGCGATACCGTTTATGCCGACCGTGACGCTTGGATGGAGGCCATCCGTGCGCGCAGGCCGGTGTTTTATGAGATGGTGAAGTGGGTCAGCTGTTTGGCGCTGGCGGTCAACGAGGAGAACGCGGCGTTTGGCCGTGTGGTGACCGCCCCGACCAACGGCGCAGCAGGGGTGCTGCCCGCAGTGCTGATGTATTACGTGTGCAACAATTCGGTGGGTGATGACGACATCGTGCGGTTTTGCTGGTGGCCGGCGAGATTGGCAGCTTATTCAAGAAAGGGGCGACCATCTCAGCGGCGATGGGCGGCTGTCAGGCCGAGATTGGGGTGTCGGCGGCGATGGCAGCTGGAGCATTAACCGAGTGCCTTGGTGGGAGCGTGGAACAGGCGCTGATGGCGGCCGAAATCGCGATGGAGCATCACCTTGGCCTGACTTGTGACCCGATTGGCGGGCTGGTGCAAATCCCGTGTATTGAACGCAACGCCATGGGCGCGATGAAGGCGATTACGGCGGCCAATCTGGCACTGGTGAGTGTGCCAGAACATGCCAAGGTCTCGCTTGATGCGGTCATCCGAACCATGTGGGAGACGGCCCGCGATATGAGCGAGAAATACAAAGAGACCGCAGAGGGCGGCCTAGCCGTCCAGATACCGGTCAACCTCAGCGAGTGCTGACCGATTGGGGATATATCGGCCTGTGAGGCGCTGTTTTGACACCAAAGTGTCTACCGTGCCGTGTGGAGAGGTTGATATGCTGAGCATGTCTTACCTAATCTCCCAAAAGGCAGAACCGTGAAGAAACCCAATCAAAAGATGTTTTTGTCTATGCTGTTGGCGCTGATGCTGCTGCCATGGACAGCGGTGCAGGCCGAAGAGCCGGTGCGTGGTGGGCTGCGCCCAGATGCCCCGCCCTATGCTGTGCGCGGCGCGTATGTGGCTGGCGTGCGCCACGAGGTCATCGGGGATGCGGCACTTGAGGTGTCCATCTGGTATCCGGCGCTCAACCCGACCGGTGAGCCGGAGGCCATCACCTATGAGTATGCTGTCAAAATCGACTTGCTGCCGCCCGACCTGCCGGCCTTCATCAACGGGCGGGCGGTGGCCGACGCGCCGTTGGCGCTGGCGGATGGCCCGTATCCGCTGGTGGTGCTGTCGCCCGGGTTTTCGCTGGGGCGCACTGCCTATGCGTGGATGGCCGAGCATCTGGCCTCGCGCGGGTTTGTGGTGATTGTGCCAGAGCACCGCGAACGTGCCGACGAGACGCTGAGCCTGTTCTGGCGTGCGGCAGTTGACCGCCCGCGTGATGTGGCGGCGGTGCTGGATTATGCGCAGGCCCAGTCTGATGAGGGGGGAGTGCTGGCCGGCCTGATAGATATGGAACGGGTGGCGGTGGCCGGACATTCTTATGGCGGGTATACCGCGCTGGCGTCTGCGGGGGCGCAGCTCAACCTCGATGGGATGGGCACACTATGCGAGCAGGCCGCGCGCGCCGGTGATCCTGCGGCGTGGTTGTGCGCGCTGGTGCTGCCCTATACCGCAGAACTGGCGGCACTGGTGGGGCTGGGCAGCGTCCCACAAGGCTTGTGGCCGTCGATGGGTGACCCGCGTGTGGATGCGGTGGTGTCGATGGCAGGTGATGCGTACTTTTTCTATCCCGATGGCCTGAAGTCGGTCAGTGTGCCGGTGCTGTCCATCGGCGGTACGCTGGACAGCGGCACGCCGTATGCTTGGGGGACAGCCATGACCTATGAAGGGCTGGACAGTGCCAAAAAACTGCTGGTTGGCCTCGAAAACGCTGAGCACATGGTGTTTGGTTCTAGTTGTATCGACTTCCCATTGTTTGCCGAGGTCGGGTTCTATGCGTTCTGTTCAGATGCGGTGTGGGACATCGACCGTGCTCACGACCTGACCAACCATTTCGTCACGGCCTTTTTGCTGGCCGAGCTGAGCGGTGATGCCGATGCGGCGGCGGCGCTGTCGCCGGCGGCATCCGACTTCCCGGGCGTGCTGTATCAGGCGCAGGGGTACTAAAACGCGCTGCGGCAAGGGCATAAGAACAGGATTATGCCCCTGCCGGGTGTCAAAATTTGCCAAAAAGCGCCCGATGGGTTTAGAGTCTGATGTATCTCGCGGATGCCCGCGTTGGCGACGTGAAGCAAGGGAGGGCATTATGTCGCATGATCTTCAGCCTCAACGTAAGAACGTCAAAAAGGCGGCCCACACCGCCCCCTCCGCCGAAGAACTGCCCGACTTGGCACACGATGTCGATATGACAGAAATGGGCAGTGTCACCCTGTCTAGTGCCCTAGACGTGATGCAGTCTCCGCCGCTGGCACAGCGTGTTCGGCTCACACGCGCTGCTGCCCCACAAACGATGCTTCAGCTTCAGCGCACGGTGGGCAATCAGGCCGCCACCCGTGCCCTTGCTGGCCAGATGACGCGCCTGAAGGGCGATGTCGATGCGCTTCAGCGCTGGCCGGCATGGCTGGATAAGCTGGTGGGCAAGCCCAAATATAAAAAGCTGGAGGAAGCGCCCCCCAGCGATGACAGCGAGGCGCAAGAGCAGGTCTCGCATCTCGAAAAGATTAAGCAAAAACTGCAACCATGGGCGCAGGCCTACGCCATCCACACCAACTATAAAAAATATGCTGATTTGATTGGCCAGCGGGCTTGGAAGACCGCCATGAAGGTGTGGGAATACGTCAATAAGGTTTTGGGGATTGTGTCCAATCTCGATCCGACCGGCATTACCAAAGCCGTGGCCGAGGTGTCTAAGCTGATTAAGATGCTGGCCGGTTATGTGACCGAGGCCTACGAGATGCTGACCGACTCGAACCTGATTGAGCAGCTCACCCCGCTGCTGGAAGTCAGCATCATTGATGTGGTGGTCGGGTCAATCAAGGAACTGAAGGGCATCTGGGATACCGGCAGCGATGCTTGGGATGCTGTAACCGGCTTGATTTAGCTGTGGCAGGTCTTCACGAGTGCGCAGGGCTGCCCACATCAGTTTTATCGGTTAGGCTGTCGGCCAAGCAATCGCTTCAAATTTTCTGTAGGGTCAAAACACGTCGCAGTGGGTTTTGTAGGGGCAGTTCGTGAACTGCCCGACGTCACGGGCGCATCACGATGCGCCCCTACACACTGATTTTGAAGCGATTGCCCTAGCGTGGGGACAGATGGATGACTGCCCCCAATGTCTGGGCGGTTTCTGCGCTTGGCCAAGGCAGGTGTGATAGCATGATGAACATGATTCACACCATCACCCACAGGGAAGAACAGTGACAGACCAAGAGCGGCACGATAAACTGCGGCAGGCCATTATGCGCTACCGCGAGCTGATGGACATTGCACAGGCGATGATGACCCGTGCCGAGCGGGACTATCAACAGCTGTTTGCCGGTGTGCCAGAGCAGGCCCGCGCCACGCTGGCCGAGAAGGCCCTGCACGGCGAGGCGGCCAAGCTGGCAATGGACGACCTCAAGCCGCTTCAGGATGCGCTGCTGCGTCTGCGCTTTGGGTTGCATGACCTGTCGAAGGAATTTGAGCAGACCTACAACAACACTGTGCCGGCAGACGAGAGTGACCTCTAGCCCTATGGGGTACAAACCGGTGCGGTGGCGGCAGCATCAGGCACTTGCCATACAGCCAGCCCATCGGCGGGATCGATGCAGTCGCCGGTGATGATGGCGACCTCGTCCGAGGCGGGCAGCTCCCGATAGAACTGATAACGGATGGTTGTGCCGGGCATCAGGCGGGTGCGCAGGGTATACACGCCGTTTGCCTCAGCGGGGATGGGCAGCAAACGCCGCCCGAGTCCGGTGAAATCGGCGCGCAGGTAGACATGCTCTGGCGCGGGGGCATCCAGCGTCACGCTCAAGGTGACCTCTACGGGATACTCATAGGGATGATTGAGATAATCGATGCCCTCGTGCAGCGCGTTTTGGCGCTGAAAGTCAAAGAAGGTGGCGTTTTCCCAGTGCGACCCCTGTCCCCACAGCGTGCTGCACGGGGTTGAGACCCATGCCGGCTCCCAGTAGATAACGCCTAGGCCGCCGCTGCTGATGACGGTCTGGGTGAGGTCGGTCATAAAGCGGCGCTGACCGTCGGGGGTGGCGGGGTATCCGTCAATCAAGAAATCGCTCCCGAGCATGTTGCTGGCGGATTCTGGCGCGCTGGCCAGAGTCCATGGGTAGGCGGTTTCGGCAATCATCACATCTTTGTTAAAGCGGTAGCGCAGCTGGTTGATGACTGCGCCGGTGGTGCGGATGCTGTTGCGCGACCATCCGGCATAATACGAGATGCCGATGATGTCGAAATCGGTGACGCCGGCGCGCTCTGCAGCCATCAGCCAGCCTTCGGCCTCTTCGGGCTTGGCGATATGCAGCATGACGCGCGGGGATGTGCCGCTGTCACGGCCTGCGGCGCGCACGGCCTCGATGCCGCGGTTAAGCAGGGTGGCGTTGCGCGCCCAATTGATCGGATAACCCGAGGTATCCGCGGCGCGCAGGATTTCGGAGTTGATTTCGTTGCCCACCTGCACCAATTGGGGCATTAGGCCCTGTGTATGCAGCTGCATCAGGGTGTCATAGGTGTATTGATAGACCGCGTTACCCAGCGCATCGATATCATCAATTAGGTCGGCCCACGCTGCGGGGATGGTCTGTTTGCCCGGGTCTGCCCATGTGTCGGAATAGTGAAAGTCCAGCAGGGTGATCATGCCGGCATCCACCGCGCGGCGTAACGAGCGGGTGGCGTCGGCCAGCGTGCTGTAGCCTGTCCATGTGGGGGTGTGCCACAGGCGCACGCGCGCCAGATTTGCCCCAGCGGCGGCAAACAGGGCATACGGGTCTTGCTGCACCCCGTCCACACGATAGACCGCGCCGCAGTCTTCCATCTCGTTGACATAGGACAGGTCTACGCCGGCATAGAAGATGGGGTGCGCCGCATCTTGGGCGTGTGTGGGGGCGGTGACAAGTGCAATGGCCAGTATCAGCAGGATGACAAAGCGCATGGTCACAGCTTCTCCTGTTTGAGGATGGCGGTCTGATAGGCGTTCAACGTCAGGTGCGGGCCGACCACCTGCGTATTGAGGATGTCAGTATAGGCTGAGTCGAGCTTGAGCGATACAGGGCTGTCAGAGAAGTTCATCACGAACAGGTAGCGGTGGGTATCGCTTTCGCGCATATGGACTGAGACCCCATGCGGCAGCTCGGACGGCAGCATGGACGGGAAGAGCCGCGCGCTGAGGGTTTGATAAAAGTCGGTTAGCAGGTCATCGCCGGTGCGCGCGGCAATGACATAGGCCTGTCCCGCGCCGTGAGTGTTGACCGTCAGCGCGGGATAGCCGCGATAAAACTCGCTGTCATAGACCGCCAGTGCGGCGGCGGTTTCGAGGCGCAGCAGCTCGGCATAGTGGTGAAAGCCATAGGTTTTATCGGCGGGCAGCGCCGAGCTGGCGCAGGCAAGCAGGCGTCCAGATTGCGAGTCGGGCAGGGTATCCAGCTCTTCGCACCACAGGCCCAGTGTGCGGCGCAGGGCTGGCGGGTATCCCCCCATAAATGATAGGTTGGAGGCATCCACCATGCCCGAAAGATAGGTGGTGACCAGCACGCCACCGGCTTTCACAAAGGCTTCCAGCCGCTCGGCCACGCCCGGGCGCAGCATGTAGAGCATTGGGGCAATCACCAGTTTATATCCGCTGAAGTCACTGTCCATCTGGATGACATCAGCGGGGATGCCGCGCTGCCACAGCTGGCGGTAGTGTTGGATGCAGGTGTGTTGATAGTTTTTGCCGATGCTGCGCGGCAGCTGCGACAGGTTGAGCGCCCATTCGTTCTCGAAGTCGTAAATCACAGCGGCTTGTGCCGGCACGTGTGTCTCGGCCAGTTCGATCAGGCGGTTGAGGGCCTCCCCCACAGCGCGCACATCCTGAAAGACGCGCGTGTTCTCGTGGCCCAGATGGCTGACCACCGCCCCGTGATACTGCTCTTCGCCGCCGCGGCTTTGCCGCCATTGAAAATACATGACGCTGTTTGCGCCGTGCGCCACGGCCTGAAGCGAGGTGAGCAGGTGCACCCCCGGGCGCTTCAGCCGGCTGACCCTCTGCCAGTTGGTGACGCTGGGGGTGGATTCAATCAACAGGAACGGTTGGCCGCGTTTGAACGAGCGGTGCAGGTCGTGATAGAAGGCGGTTTCGCAGGCGGTTTGCACATCATCGTCTTGATGCCAGCGGGGATAGCTGTCCCAAGACACGATGTCTACGTGTTCGGCAAAGTGCCAATAGTTGAGGCCGACGTCGGGGCGCATGAAGTTGGTGGTGACCGGCACATCGGGGGTGATGGCGCGCAGCGGCTCTTGCTCTGCCTTGAAGAAATCCAGCGCGCGGTCGCTGGTGAAGCGCTGCCAGTCCAGCATCAGGCCCTGCACCGAGCCATCGACCGGCTCAATTTGCTCCCATGCGGTGTAGCGGTGACTCCAGAAGGTTGTCCACCATGCGCGGTTGAGGGTGTCTAGGTCGCCATAGCGCTGTTGAAGCCACTGACGAAAGGCGTCGTAGCACAGCGGGCAGTGACAGGATGACCCCGGGTATTCGTTGGAGACGTGCCACAGCCCCAGCGCGGGATGTTTGGCATAGCGTTCGGCCAGCGCACGGTTGAGTGCCTGCACCTTCTGCCGGTAGATGGGCGAGGAGTAGCAAAAGTTTTGGCGGCGCTGGTGCGGCTCGCGCTGACCGCTGGCATTGACTCGGCGTACCTCGGGATAGGCATGACCGAGCCATGCCGGCGGCGCGGCGCTGGGGGTGGCCAGCGCGGCCTTGATGCCGGCTTGTGCCAGCGAGTCCATCAGGGCGTCCAGCCATTCAAACTGATAACAGCCTTCTTGCGGCTCAAGCATCGCCCAAGAGAAGATGCCCACGCTCATCAGCGTGCAGTGGGCTTGCTGCATCAAGCGAAAGTCGTCGCGGAGCACGTCGGGATAATCCAGCCACTGCTCATAGTTATAGTCTGCGCCGTGCCACAGTTTGCCCAGCAGCACGCGGGAAAGAGGGGTAGACATGGTGATGTTGGCCTTGTGATGGATTGTGTGAGTTTACAGCTTGACCGATCCGGCGGTGAGGCCGCCGATGATGTGGTTTTGCAGCAGCATATAAATCAGCAGGACGGGCAGCGCCGCAAGGATAGCGCCGGCGGTGAAGATACCCCAGTTCTGGGCATACGAGGCGGATTGGAACAGGTAGAGACCGACCATGATGGTGAGCTGGTCGGCGCTTTGCAGCAGCACGCGCGGCAGGATGAAGTCGCCGTAGATGGACATAAAGTGTAATGCGGGCGGATTTCCGGACACAGGAATAAGAGAGTATCATCGGACTGTGAAAGGAAATCAGCATGAGCCAGAAGAGACGCAACTACAGCCCGCAGTTCAAGTTCGAAACAGTCATGGAAGGACTGCGTGGTGAGAAGACCATCGCCGAGCTTTGCCGCGAGCGAGATATTAAAGAGTCGCTGTACTACAAGTGGTGTGACCAGTTTTTGGAAGACGCATTGGGCTTGTTCGCCGACAAGCGCCGCAAGAGCGAGCCAGGCAGCAGCGATGCCGAGCAGCGGATCGCCGAACTGGAGCGGATGGTGGGGCGGCTGACGATGGAGAACGCGATTTTAAAAAAGGCTGAGACCTGGCTGAGCAGCAACCGGAAGCGAAGCGGACAATGATCGATCAGCGGACAATGATCGATCAGTTGAAGAGCACGTATCCGGTGGCCCAACTCTGCCGCGTCCTGGACTACCCACGCAGCAGCTACTATGATCGTCCCCAGGAACGCGCCGAGCGGGGACTGGTGGCAGCCATCGAAGCAATTCTGATGAAATGGCCGTTTTACGGGTATCGGCGACTGCGGGCGCAGCTACGACGGGAAGGCATCCCGGTTGGCGAACGGGTCGTGCGGCGCATCTTGCGTGAGTTGGGCGTGAGCCACAGCGTGGGCAAAGTGCGCGTGCGCACCACCGACAGCAACCATAGCCATCTGCGCTATCCCAACCGCATCAAAGGGTTGGACATCACTCGCCCGGATCAGGTCTGGGTGGCCGATATCACTTATATCCGATTGGGCACTCGCTTCATGTATCTGGCCGTTATTCTCGATGCTTACACGCGGGCGGTGCGCGGTTGGCATCTGAGCCGCAGTCTGGCCCAGGACTTGACCGTAACCGCCCTGCACCAGGCACTTGAACGGGGGACGCCCTTCATCTTTCACTCGGATCAGGGGTCACAATATGCCTGCTGGCTGCACACTGAGGTGCTTCTGAATGCGGGCGTCCACATCAGTATCAGTGACACCGGCGAACCGACCCAGAACGGGCTGGTTGAACGATTTATGCGCACGGTGAAAGAAGAGCACGTCGATTATGCCGACTATCGCGACTTCGACGATGCCTTTCGGCAATTGCAACGGTGGCTCGAGGTGGAATACATGACTGAGCGAGTGCATTCGGCGCTGGACTATCTCACGCCAGCGGAATTCGAGGCGGCTGCGCTGGCCCAGTGGCAGCCTCTCTTAAGCAACGCTTGAATCTGTCCGGTTTTCCGACCGCACTACAAGTCCATAGATTTTAAAAATTCAACGGCCCCTATAATGTCTAGTTGATCAGTTGCGTAGGCTTCTCTCAAAAGAGATTCTGGAACATAACGATCATACTTATTGAGATATAGCAGCGGTAATGGAGGAAGCTGTGCAAGAGTCTGCGCTGTTGGAGGGTTATTGGCCAAATCAATTAATGTACGCTAAACCTTCTTTGCAAACGAGTAGAGATCAGGTAATCTCAAGAGCAAAGGAGAAGCGAGATGAGTGAGAAGAGCGAGAAGAAG
>DAOUCZ010000066.1:0-36288 GCA_034431675.1 Anaerolineae bacterium
AAGGTAATCGCTTTAAATTTTCTGGTCGGGTCAAAACCCCTCGCGATGGGTTTTGTAGGGGGCAGTTCGTGAACTGCCCGACGTCACGGGCGCATCGCGATGCTTTACGGGCGCATGGCGATGCTTTACGGGCGCATGGCGATGCTTTACGGGCGCATCGCGACGCTTTACGGGCGCATCGCGATGCGCCCCTACTGATTTTGAAACGATTGCCTTAGGCCGTGCTGGCTACGCCCTAACATCCGTTGATGGGTTGGGGTAAAATATTGTACCTAAGAAACGGCTGAAGGTTGGCTTAGGCCGCTTGTATTGTCTTGTGAAAAATCCTACAATGTCCTTAACCTGCTAGGGAGGCTGCCCGTGAAGCGCATCGCAATCGTTGTATTGTTTTTGGTTATCGTCGCCGGCGGCGGCTTTTTGACGGCCCTGTATCAGAGCGGGGTGGATGCCACCAGCGTGCCCGGCGCCAAGGTGCAGTGTGCCGATCCGGCCTGCTCGGTGTTTGTGTCTGAGCCGTGGCAGACCGGCCAGTTCTTGCTGATGATTGGCTTCATTTTGTTCAATCTGGTGGGCATCGGCGTGACGCTGGCGATTATTTTCTGGTTTCTCAATCGGCAGGTGGCCTCGGTGAAGGGTGGGGCTGCTGGCGGTGAGGACGAGAAAGCGGTCGAGAAGGCCTAGCCGTAGTGCTGTGCGCGGCATCGCACGGTGCTGTGCGCGGGTGTTTTTGGCATGTGTTGGTTGAGTGGGTATTGGTAGTGTGAGATGGGCGAAAATGCAGCAGTGCGTCCACGTCGGGCGTTCGTCATTTTGGCGCTGACCACGGCGTTTTTGACGCTGGGGTTGATTGTGTTTGGGGCGGTGGTGCGGGTCACAGATAGTGGTCTGGGGTGCAACCGCGACTGGCCGCTGTGCGGCGGCACGATTTTTCCGCCGTTAGATAACCTGACGGCGTGGATTGAGTGGACACACCGCCTGTTGGCGATGCTGATTGGGGTGCTGGGGATTGGGATGCTGGTGACGGCGTTTCGGGCTTATCGCCAGCACAACCGTGTGGTGCTGACCGGCACGTTGATTGCGGCGGGGTTGTTTGCCTTTCAGAGTGTGCTGGGTGGGCTGGTGGTGATGCTTGACCTGCCGCCGACCATCGTGACGGTGCACCTTGGGATGGCGATGCTGCTGCTGGCGGCGCTGCTGTTTGCCTATGTAGGGGCGACCTATCGCCCGTCCACGCAGTATCTGCGTGACCATGTGTCGCTGCTGATGTATGCCACCACCGGCGTTTCGCTCATCATCATCCTGACGGGGGCGTTGGTGCGCGGCAGTGGGGCGACTCTGGCGTGTATCGATTGGCCGCTGTGCAATGGCGAGGCGCTGCCGTTTAATCAAGGGCCGCTGCAAACGGTGCACATGACGCATCGTTTTGCGGTGCTGGCGTTAGGGGTGCTGCTGGGGCTGCTGGTGTGGTATGCCTATCGCAGTGACCGCCCGCGCGCGGTCAAGCGCTTGATGGTTGCTGGGTTGGCGCTTTATCTGCTGCAGAGCGTGGTTGGGGCGCTGTTTGTGCTGACGGCAGCTGCGCCGCTGTGGGGCACGCTGCACGTCGGGTTGGCGGCGCTGACATGGGCGGCGCTGGCCGTCGGTTCGTTCATAGAGGCCGCGCACAGCGGAACGCTGACGTTTGGCCGTGGAAGTGAGGCACAATGGACTCCACAATCTCCCTCCAAAACACCCCCTCTCTGAGGGATGTGCTGCGGGCCTATCTACAGCTCACCAAACTCCCGATTGTCACGCTGCTGGTGATTACCTGTGTGACAGCGATGTTCGTAGCTGCCGGCGGCGTGCCTGATTTGTCGGCGATGATGCTGACGATGATTGGCGGTGCGCTCTCGGCGGCGGGGGCAAGCGCGCTCAACCAATATTGGGATCGGGATATGGATGCCAAGATGGCCCGCACCGCGCGCCGTCCGATACCGTCGGGGCGCATCAGCCCGGCCAACGCGCTGATTTTTGGCTTGGCGCTGGTGGCATGGTCGGTGTTTGTGCTCAGCTTTGTCAATTGGCTGACGGCTTTGTTGGCGTTGGGCGGCGCGATTTATTATGTGGTGATTTACACCATGCTGCTCAAGCGTAACACGGTGGTCAACATCTTGATTGGCGGCGGGGCAGGGGCGATGCCGGTGCTGGTGGGTTGGGCGGCAGTGACCAACAGCCTGTCCTTTGAGGCCTTCATCCTGTTCTTGATTGTGTTCTATTGGACTCCACCACACAGCTGGGCGCTGGCGCTGCTGGTCAATCAAGATTATGCGCGCGCGCAAGTGCCGATGATGCCGGTGGCGCGCGGTGAGGCCATCACCCGTCAGCAGATTTTGTTCTACAGCGTGCAGCTGGTGCTCATCACGCTGCTGCCGGCGTTTTTTGGGACGCTGGGCGGGCTGTATCTGGCCGGTGTGGTGGTGTTGGGCGGGGTGCTGCTGTATATGGCGGCGCGCTTAATCCGCCAGACCGACAAGGCTTTTACGCGCGCCACCTACAAGTACACCACCTTCTATCTGGCGCTGCTGTTCCTGATTATGATTGTGGATCGCGTCATCCTGTAAGGTCGTTCCATGAGCCAACCTGATGTTCGAAAGACGTCCCCGTGGCCGGCGGTGATTGCCATTGGGGTTTTGCTGTTGTTTGGTGCGCTGTTTTTGGCCGAGATTGCCGAGGTCAGCGGGGGGGATGCCAGCATCCCGACGCCGGCGCAAACGCTGGTGGCCGACACCTATGCTGACGAGGTGGCGCGCCTGCTGCAAGATGCCGACCCCGCGCGCGGTGAGGCGTTGGTGAAGCGCTATGCGTGTGTGAGCTGCCATGAGGGGGCGGGGGCACAGAACCGCCTTGCGCCAGTCTGGGATGGGCTGGCCAGCGCAGCGGCAGACCGGCATCCGCCGTTGAGCGCGGCGGCCTATCTGTATGAGAGCATTGTGCACCCGCGCGCCCACGAGGTGGAGGGGTATACTGGCCAGATGCCGCTGATTTATGGGCGCACCATCCCGGATGCCGAGCTGGGTGACATCATCGCCTATCTGCTGACCAAAGAGTAACGCCGATGTATCTGGATGCGGTCACGCTTTCGGCACTGCTGGACGAGTTCATGGATGAACTCGTCGGGGGCAAGATACAGGACGTGCTGGACGTGGACGAAGACAGCATCGGCCTAGAGATTTATGCCCATCACCGCCGGCGCTATCTGCTGCTGAGTGCGGATAACCGTACGCCGCGTGTGCACACCGTGCCGGACAAGCTGCGCCGCGGCTTGCCCAAGCCGACCCAGCTGGGCCTGTTGATGCGCCGGCATGTTGAGGGCGGGGTGCTGATGCATGTCAGTCAGCCGGCGTGGGAGCGCGTGCTTCAGTTCGACATCCACGGGCCAGAGGGCGAGGTGGCGCTGATTATCGAGCCGATGGAGCGGCGCGCCAATCTGCTGCTGGTGCAGGATGACCTGATTCTGGACTGTTTGCGGCGGGTGGGCAGCGCCGATAACCGGATGCGCACCAGCTTGCCCGGGCGGCCCTATCAGCCGCCGCCGCCGCTGACGGGGCGGCTTGACCCGTTCAGCCTGACCGGCGATGAGCTTGCCGCAGTGTTTGCTGAAAGCGATGACCCCAAGCTGAAAGCGGCGCAAGCCCTCTGCCGCAAGGTGCTGGGGGTTAGCCCGCTGCTGGCGCGCGAGGCGGTGTATCGGGCGGTGGGGGCGGCGGATGCGCGCGCGGCGGACGCCGACCCCGATGCGGTGGCCGAGGCCTTGAGGGCGCTGACCGAGCCGCTGCGCCGGCGTGAATGGACACCGGGGATTGCCGTGCGGGATGGGGCGGTGGAGGCCTTCAGTGTGTATCCACTGACACATCTGGGCCAGTGGCAGGCGGTCGAATCAGTGAGCGCGGCCCTGACCGAGTTCTATGGCACACCCACCGGCGCAGAGGCTTATGCGGCGGCCAAAGCACCGGTCTTTGAGGCCCTGAAAGAGGCGCGCGCCAAGCTGAGCGCCAAGCTGGCCTCACTGCAAAATGCGATGACCGATGACCGTGAGCGCGAGCAAATCAAGCTGGCGGGCGAACTGATTTTGGCCTATCAGTATGCGATTGCCCCTGACCAGACCGAGCTGGTAGCTGAGTATGAAGAGGGGCAGCCGCCGATGCGCATCAAGCTGGACGCGCAGCTCTCGCCGCTGGAAAACGCGCAGGCCTATTTTGCGCGCTATAACAAGGCTAAGCGCGCGCTGGACGATGTGCCGGCGCTCATCAAGCAGACGCAGCAAGAGCTAGACCATCTGGAGCTGCTGGCGGCAGACCTTGAGCTGGCCAGCAATTGGCCCGAAATCGACGAGGTGCAGAGCATCTTGATTGGCAAAGGGCTGTGGAGGCCGCCAGCGGGCCGGCGCATGGGCATGACGCAGAGTGCGCCAGTGCGACTGGTCAGCAGGGACGGTTTTGTCATCTGGGTGGGGCGCAACAGCCGCCAAAACGAACTGGTCACGTTTGGCAAAGGGCAGGGTGATGACCTGTGGCTGCACGCGCGCGGCGTGCCGGGCGCGCATGTCGTTATCAAATATGACGGGCGGGCCATCCCCGATGAGGTGATTGAGGTGGCGGCTAGCCTTGCGGCGCATTACAGCACGCTGCGCGGTGACGGCAAAGTGCCGGTTGATGTGACGCAGGTCAAGCATGTGCGCAAAATCAAGGGGGCGGCACAAGGGATGGTGACCTATCGCAACGAGACCACCCGCACCGTTCAGCCGCGCGACGAGAAGGCGCTTGGCGACCAGCTGTTGTAACGCCGGTGCGGGAGTGCATGTAGAATAGACGCAGCATATCCCGCACAAAAGGAGCGCAGCGCGTGGCCAACAACAACTGGCAGGTGAAGCCCGGGCAGACGGTGAAACTGGGCGATTACGAGACCGATCATGACTTTGGGCTGACCAAAGACAGCGCCAAAACCGAGTTGGAAACCCTTCAAGCCGAAATCAGCGCCCTGCAATCGCGCTTGTATGCCGAGGGCAAGCAGTCGCTATTGGTGATTTTGCAAGGCATGGATGCCAGCGGCAAAGATGGCGTGATCAAGAATGTGTTCAGCGGTGTCAACCCGATGGGCCTGCACATTGTGAGCTTTAAAGCCCCGACCGCGCACGAGCTGGCACACGATTATCTGTGGCGGGTGCATCTGGCCTGCCCGCCGCGCGGCAAAATCGGCTTGTTCAACCGCAGTCACTATGAAGATGTGTTGATTGTGCGGGTCAACGGCTGGATTGACATGGACACCTGTCGCGAGCGCTATCACCAGATTAACGCCTTTGAGCGCCTGCTGACCGAAAATGGCACGCGTATCCTGAAGTTTATGCTGCATATTAGCCGTGACGAGCAAAAGAAGCGCTTGGTTGACCGGCTGAACAGCCCCGACGAATACTGGAAGTTCAGCGCGGGGGATTTGCCGGTGCGCGCCCGCTGGGATGACTATATGCAGGCCTATCAGGATGCGCTGAGCGCGTGCTCGACCGACGAAGCGCCGTGGCACATCGTGCCGGCAGACCGCAAATGGGCGCGCAATGTGGTGATTGCCCGCACGGTGGTGAATGCCCTGCGCCAGATGAACCCGCAGTATCCCCCGCGTGACCCGTCGCTAGACGGGATAGAAATCGTCTGACGGGGTGCTGGCGGCCACCCGCAGGGCTGCCGTAATCACCTGCTGAATGGTGATGTCCCGCACGCAGGGGTGATTGGCCGGCGCGTCGTCTGGCCAATCGAGGATGCCGCACCCCAGACACCCGATGTCTGTGGTGAGGACGGCGTGCCGGTCGGGCTTGCCCCATGTGCCGAACACGGCGGTTTGGGCCGGCCCAAACAGCGCTACGGTTGGGGCATGGACGGCGGCGGCAAGGTGCAGCGGGCCGCTGTCTGGCCCAAGCACCACTTGCGCCCGCTGATAGAGCGCGGCCAGCGTGGGCAAATCGGTTTGGCCGGCAAGGTTGAGGGATGGCACGGTCAGGCCGGCACTGGCGGCCTCGCACAGCGGGTGTTCGCCGGCGCTGCCGGTGAAAATCACCCCGACGTTGAGCTGGGTGGCCAGCGACTGAGCGACGGCGGCCCAGCGGGCGGCCTCCCACTGCTTGGTGTGTGTGCCGCTGCCCGGATGAATGCATATCCAGCGGCGGTCAGTGAGCCAGCTGGCAGCAGACAACAGGGCGGCGGCGGCGGCGTGGTCAGCGTCGGTGAGCGGATAGTGCATTTGCGCGCGCTGTGGGCTGAGCTGGACGCCAGCGGCTTGGGCGGCCAGCTGCACGCTGTGGATGACGCTGTGTTGGTTGGGCACAAACGGCAGGCGGCGCGTCAGAAACGGGCGGGCATCTGGCGTGTCGAACCCGATGATGTGTGGGATGCCGGCCAGATGGGCCACCAGCGCGCCCCACCAGTGATCGGGGCGCAGGATGAGCGCGCTGTCATAGCCGGTCTGACGCAGGGTGTCGGCGGCCTGCTGTGCGAGGCGATAGGGCGCGAGTGTGCTGCGCGCCGGCTGACGGGTGAAGCCGGGAAACGCCAGCGTGGTGATGGAGTCCAGCTCGCTGAGGCGGTCAATGGCCGGTTTGCCCCATGGCCCAACCCATGCGTGCAGTGACAGGTCGGGGCGGGCTTGTTTGAGCAGTTGGATGGCCGGTACGGTCAGCAGCAGGTCTCCGAGGTGGTCTGGACGGATGAGCAGGACACGCTGTGTGCCCCCGCGCTGCTTGCCAATCGGCAGGGCTGCCCATGCCCGCAGCAGCAGGCCGCGCAGGGCTTGTTTGCGCGTGCGCTGCTTTTTGTGTGCTGCAAGGTGAATGTTGCGCTGTGCCAGCGCATCCCGTAGGCTGTCAGACAAGGCCATACCCCCGATAGATGTCCAGCAGGGCCGGCGCGGTGGCTGTCCAGTCGTAGTGGGCCTGTACCACGGCGCGGGCAGCAACGGCCATCTGTGCGCGCTGTTCTGGTGCATGGAGCAGGTCTGTCACCGTGGCGGCAAACGATGCGGCATCGGGGGCGATGCGCATGGCGGCGTGTGCCTGTGGCAGCAGGCCGGCGGCGGCGGTCGGCGTGGCGACGATCGGGCTGCCGGCAGCCATCGCCTCCAGCAGTTTGAGGCGTGTGCCGCTGCCCATCCGCAGCGGGGCAACATACAGCGCCGCACCGCGCAGATAGGGCACAACCGACTCAACCCGACCGGTGAGGGTGATGCCGGCCTGTGCGCGCAGTCGGTCAAGGCGGGGATGGGGCTGCTGCCCGACCAGCGTGAGCGTGGCCGATGGGATATGCTGCTGGATGCGCGGCAGCAGGTCATCGGCCAGCCACAGCGCGGCATCGACGTTGGGACGGTAGTCCATCTTGCCGGTGAAGACCAGCGCGTGCGGGCCGAGGCTTGCCGGCGCATCATCCCCTTGATAATCGGCAACGCTGATGGCGCTGGGCAGCACATGCACGCAGGAGTCGGGGCGGAATGGGCGCAGCAGGTCGGCGTCTTCGGGGCTGACGGCAATCACGAAATCGGCAAGGCGGCACATCTCCCGCTCGTAGTGGGCGATCCGCCCAGCTTGCACCCACGAATAAGCCGCCAGCGGCCAGCGCTTTGGCTCACGCGCGTCGATGCCGGCGATGACGCGCTGGAGGTCGTATTCGGCGTTGAAGGTGTCGAGGCAGCGTTTGACCTGTGGGGCGGCGGCCTGTGCCACCGGCTGGTAACAGGCGGTTTCGAGCGCCTCGCACTGCACAAGGTCGAACGGTTCGCTGCGCAGCAGGTCGGTCAGGCGGGTGGCCAGCGCCGCCGAATACAGCCGGTCGGCAAGGTCAGCGCGCGCGCTGGTCAGCAGGGTGCGCAGGCGTTGGGTTTTGCTGCGCTGAGGGGGCGCAAAGACCTCGACACGCTCGCACAAGCTGCGCAGCGGGGTATCGGGTATCAGATGGTTCGGGTCGTCCAGCGCCAGCAGGGTGACTTGTACGCCGGCGGCGTGCAGACCCCGCAGCAGGTTGTAGACGCGCAGTGCCCCGCCTGAGGCCGGCGGATACGGCAGGCTGGGGGCAATCATCAGCAGTTTCATCGGGCGGCTACCTGTCGATACACAGAAAGGGCGGTTTCGGCGGCATTTTGCCATGTGTAGTGGGCGGCACGCGCTAGCGCGGCAGAGCGCTGCTCGATGTGCCATTCGGTCGGGGCGGTCAGCGCGTGATAGAGCGCATCGGTGAGGCTGTCTGGCGAGTCGGGATCAACTTGCAAGCCGACCGGCCCAACCACCTCGGGCATCGAGGAGCGGTTGCTGACAATCGGCAGCGTGCCGCAGGCCATCGCTTCTAGCGCGGTCAAGCCAAAGCCCTCATAGTGTGAGGGCAGCACCAGCGCGGCAGCGCCATTATACAAAGCCGGCAGGTCGCTGTCCTCGGCATCGGCAAGGTGGTGGACGCCCGGGGTGTCGGCGATTTGGTGCAGGATGTCCTCGGCCAGCCAGCCCGCCCGCCCGACCAGCAGCAGCGGCGGCACATCGGGCAGGCGCTGGCACAGGGCTTGATAGGCCGTGAGCAGGGTCGGGATGTTCTTGCGCGGTTCGATTGTGCCGACAAACAGCAGATAGCCGCGCTGCAAACGATAGCGCCGCAGTTGACTGGTCACATGGCCGCTGTCCAAGGGTTTGAATGCGGGGCTGGCCGCCTCTTGCTGCACAGTGATGCGCTCTGCCGGCACGCCCAGCAGGGTGATTAAGTCTTGTCGGGTGGCCTCACTGACGGTCAGGATGTGATGCGCGTGGCCGACGGCCCAATCGATTTGCCCGCTGTAATAGCGTCGGCTTTCGGCGGTCAGGATGTGGGGGTAGTGCAGAAAGGCCAAGTCGTGCACGGTGATGACGTGCCGGCGCGCGCCGCGCAGCGGCGGGATGAAGTCGGGGGAGTGCAGCACATCAAGGCGCAGGCGGGCCAGTTCAACGCTGAGCGCCCATTTCTCCAGCCGGTGATGGCTGGGTGTCCACAGTTTGACATGCGGCAGCCCTTCGACCAGCGTATCGGGTTGTTTGCGGCTTTGCAGCACCACAAATTTGACGTCTGGCGGCGGGTGGGCGGCGAATTGGCGCAGCAGAGCACGAGTATAGGTGCTGATGCCGCCGGTTCGATAGTGGATGAGTCGGGCGTCAATGCCGATGCGGAGGGTCATGTGGGTGGGCCTTTAGCGGTCGATATGGCGCGCGATGAGGGGGGCGAGTTGGTCGGTCTCGTCGAGGATGGAGAGCAGGGCGATATTGAGATGATACAACACCGCGCGGCGGTCAGCACGCACGACACCGGCGTAATAAGCACTGCTCAGCGGGACGGAGTGGCCGTACCAACCCGTGCGGGCACGGTGAGCATGGACCGACACGGCATCGGCGATGGCGGCTTGTGCTGTGCCGGCGCGGACGGCTTCTAGCGCGTCGGCTGTGGTGGGGTGCGGGATGATGCTGACCCCATGCACGCGGCGCGTCCAGCGGCGGGCCTCGACATCGCCCATGCCGCCATATTCGACCGCCACAGTGCGATGGGCGAGGTCTGCGCCAGCGCGCAGCGGGGCATCTGGCGGGCTGACCAGCAGCAGCCCGTCGTCGAAATAGCCCCATGTATAGCGGGTGTCGCTGTTGGCGCGGGTGGTATCGACCGATGTTGCGCCCAGCGCCACGTCTACCCGTCCGGTCACCACGGCGTCATAGATTCCGTCGTAGCTCAGCGGCACAAAGGCCACGCGCAGGCCAAGACGTTCGGCCAGCAGATAGGCAAGGTCGATGTCGATGCCGGCATACTGCCCGTCGGCATCCAGATAGCCAAACGGTGGGGTGCTGGGGTCAATCCCCACCGTGAGCACGCCGCTGGCAAACACCTCGCTGGGCGGCGGGTGACGCTCGATGCCTAGCCACCACAGCACAACTGGCAGGGCGGCGATGCACAGCAGGGCGAGGGTGATGCGCAGGCGGTGGTGAACGATATGGCGAAACATCAGCTGCTCAATCGGTTTGGCCTGTGCCATAGGCTCGCAGGGCGTGATAAATCGGCTTGAGGTCAAACTCGGGGGTGACCAGCGTGTAGTAATCGGGGTAGCTGCCGCTGGGCCGCGGATAACGAAAGGCCCAAACGCAGACGCGCCGCGCCCATGGCCAGTGTCGGTCGGCCCAGCGGTATGCGCCGAGCGTGTACTCGATGCGCTGGGCGGGGCTGACGGCCTGAGTCCAGCGGGGGTGGTCGTTCCAGCCCGTTTCGGTGATGTAGATGGGCAGGTCGGGGTGACCATAGGCTGCCAGCAGGTCATGCAGCAGCTCGGCCCGTCGATAGTTCAGGGCATCGGGGGCGGGCGGGGCGTCGTGCGGGTGGGTGAAGCCATAGGTATGCACGGCCAGCCCATCCATCACCTGCGCTGCGCCGGCTTGCAGCATGGCCTCCAGATAGACGAGGTCGTTGAGCGCGTGGGGGCTGCCGGCGGGTTCTAATGTCGGGGCGAGTGCGCCGCCCAGCACGGGCACATCGGGCGCGGCGGCCTTGATGCGCGTGGCACTGACGGTCAGCAGGCGGGTATAGGCCTGTGGGTCGGGCGGGCGAAAGCCCCATTCAAAGGCCAGATTCGGCTCATTCCAGATGATGACCCCGTCTAAGTGGTCGGCATAGCGGGCAGCCAGCGCGGCGGCATAATCGGCAAAGGCCTCAAAGGCGCTGTCGGGCAGGGTATTGAAGGTGGAGTCGGGTTGGTCGGCGCGTGCCCACGCCGGCACAAAGCCTACCCGCGCGATGATGCGCACACCTTGGTGGCGCGCATGACGAAAGATGCGGTCAACCTGCCCCCAGTCATAGACCCCCTGCCGGCCTTCGACATAGGCCCACGGGAAGAACTCGACGATTGTGCCGATGCCGGCCTCGCGCAGGGCGATAAAGGTCTGCTGCATCCGATATTCGGGGACTTCGTCAATCAGGCGTGTATGTACACACAGCTGTGGGTGCACCACCTCAACCGACTGCGGCGGCCCATCGGGCAGGGTGCGCATCGGTGGGGGCGTCAGCACCGACAGCACACCCAGCAGCAGGCCGGCGCGCATCAGCCACAGCCAAAACCCCGCGCTTGCAAGCAGCGGGTAGATGGGGGAGCGGCGGGCGGCACTCCTTGCGCGGGCGGCAAGCCTAAGGATAGACATCATGCGCTGGATGTTAAAATGTTCTGAGCCAACGTACAAGAGAGGAAGCATCGACGATGTTGTTTTCGTTAAATTATTCAACCGAGATGGCTGAATTGATACACGAGGGGGCGATACAGGTTGACCGTGTGAAGTGCCCAGATTGGCCGGAGATGATCGCGCAGGGCCGTGCGGTCGGGCCGGTGTATGTGCATTTTCCGCTGTTGGCTGGGCAGGGCTTGATCCCGACCGAGCGGCTGGAAGCGGTGGCGCGCCTGCGCGAAGAGACCGATACCCCGTATGTCAACACGCATATCGCCCCACGCATCAGCGACCTGCGCGATGCGCAAGACCCCGAGGCGGTCTATGACGCGGTGATGCGGGATGTGATGCAGCTGGTGGATTATTTTGGCGCGGAGGCGGTGATTGCCGAGAACATCCCGTATCCCGAAGGGCCAAACCGCGAGCCGAAACCGCTGCTGGCCTCGGATGCCGGTGTGATCCGGCGGGTGATTGAGGACTCGGGGGTGGGGCTGCTGCTGGACATCGGACATGCGCGGCGCGTGGCCGAGCATCTGGCGATTGACCCGCGGCGTTATATGGCCGAGCTGCCCGGCACACGCCTGCGTGAGGTGCACATCACCGGCTTGGGGTATACACCCGAGGGCCACCGCACCGACCATATGCCGATGCGCGATGAGGATTGGGAACTGTTGGCATGGGTGCTCGACCACGTCCACAGCGGGCGGTGGGCCGCGCCGTGGAGCGTGTCTTGCGAGTATGGCGGGGTGGGACAGCCGTTTAAGTGGCGCAGCCGCAAGGATGTGATTGCGCATGAAGCGCCGCGGATGCTGGAGATGGTGCGTGCCGCCCTGCCGGTTGCCCGTGGGACGCTCTAGCGCGGCACGATGACCTCGACAAAGCTGGTCTTGCCGGCCTCGATGGTGACGGTTTGGCGGAAGCGCACGCGCCCGTTGCGGTCACTGACGAACACTTCATAAGTGTCTGCGGGCAGGTCGCCAAGGGTGAAGTTTTCGCGCCAGAGCGGGTCGGATTGCAGGGTCTCGGCCTGATTATAGCTGTAGGCATAGCGCACCACCGCGTTGGAGAGGCCGGCGCGCCGCACGCTGATGACGCCTTCGTAGACCGGTGTGCCGTCGTCATAGCGCATGTAGCCGGCCAGCGTGCCATAGTCGGGATAGGGGATAAGCCACAGGTCGGGGTTGCGCACCGCGCCAAAGCTCTGCGGGTCGCCCACACGGATTTCGAGGTGCAGATGCGGCCCAAATGCCACGCCGCTGTCGCCCACACTGCCGATCCGCTCACCGCTGTTGACGCGCTGACCGGCGGTGACGTCAATGCGCTGCATGTGTCCATACAGGCTGTAGACCGGCTGACCATCGGGTGAACGCACGTCGTGCTCAATTACCACCAGATTGCCATAGTAGTTGGGGATTGGGCCAAACAGCACCTGATTATCCTGACCGGCGTAATAGACCGTGCCGCTGCCGATGGCGAGGATGCCTGTGCCGCGCCCGTTGGCAAAGTCGAGTCCGTGATGGACGGGCAGGCCGCGGATTTCGCCCATCCCAAAGGGGTAAGTGCGGTCGGCATAGTCGATTTGGTCACGGTTGAACGGGCGGCGAAAGGCGTAGAAATCGAAGGGCGCAAGCGTGGGGGTGATGCTTGGCGTCAGGGTTTGGGTGGGGGGGAGGGTGTGTGATGCGGTCGGGGTTGAGGTGAGTGTCGGTGTGGCGCTGAGGGTGGGCGTCGGCGTCTGGGTGTGGGTGGGGGTGAAGGTTGGGACGGCGGTGGTGGGGACGGCGGTGGCCAGCGCCACGGCGGCCTGTGTGGGCGGCAGGGTGACTTGTAGGGCGGTGGCGGCGGGCGCGGGCTGGCAGGCGGCGGCGCACCACACCACGGCACAGAGAACAGGTATCAGGCGCATAACACTCACTCGAATGGGATTGGGCGATAATCACCGCTGTGCTGGCCCATACGGTGCTCGAGCACCAGTGTCTGGGCGTGCGGCGGCAGGCGAAGGTGCGCGAGTGCGGCATCCATCAGGGCTTGTTGGGGTACAAGACCGACGATTTCGGATGATTCGACATCCACCCCGTGCAGCACGGCTTGGGCGCGCACGGCCTCGAAGGCGGCGTAGAGGCCGGTGATGCGGAAGTCTGTCAGGTTAAGCGAGACCTGTGCGCGGCCATCCACAAATAGGCCGAGGGCGCGCAGGTGGGGCAGTCCGCCGCCCGATTCACGCACGGCACGGGCGATGGCGCGGGCGATTTCGACATCAGAGGTATTGAGGTAGAGGTTGAAGGCAATCAAGGGCTGGCGTGCGCCGATGGCCACTGCGCCGGCAGGGCCAAGCTGTGCTGGGCCTTCATCTGGGGCGCGACTCGGGTCGGTGTGGATGGTGTGGCGCAGGGTTTCATAGGGGTCGCGGCGGACTTGGGGCAGGGTGCGGCGGTCGGGGTGACGGGCGGCGGCGTCGTAATAATAGACCGGCAGGCCAAGCTGGCTGCCGACGCGCTGCCCGACGCGATGCGCCAGCGCGGCGCATTCTTGCAGCGAGATGTGCCGCAGTGGCACAAACGGCACAACGTCTGCTGCGCCGATGCGCGGGTGCTGCCCGCTGTGGGCGGTTAGGTCGATGTGGCGGGCGGCTTGGGCAATCCCCTGATAGGCCGCCTCGGCGACCGCGTCGGGATGGCCGGCAAAGGTGATGACTGTGCGGTTGTGGTCGGCATCACTGCTGACATCCAGTACGGTGACGCCGGCAGCGGCGATGGCCTGCGCGATGGCGTCAATCACCTCGGGGCGGCGGCCTTCACTGAAGTTGGGGACGCACTCAACCAATGGGAGTTGCGACATCGGCGTTTTACTCGTCATCCACAAAGTCGGGCGGGGTTCGCGCCAGATTGGCGGCGGGCTTGGGTGTGCCTGTCGTGCCGAGCCGGCGCAGCTCGTCCTCGCTGATTTGACGGTCGTTCAGGCGGTCATAAAGCGTGGGATTGGCGGCACGGTCAACCGCGTAGCGCCAGCGGCGTGGGCTGGTCTCGCGCAGGATGGAGCGGCAGGCTTCGCACTTGACCACGTGCCGCGTGGTCGGCAGGCCGAGGTTGCGCTCGGTGCGCCCTTCCACGGTCAGGCGTCCGGTCTGGCAAATCGGGCAGACGGGCACGACGAACCCATCGGCGTAGCGTTTGGCGCTGGCCATCCCACGCCAATAGGCCAGCACATAGCCGAGGATGGCCAGCAAAATCAGGCCGGCGGCGATGGCTTCGGCAGGCAGGCCCGCGCCTTGTGACTCGGCGGGCGTTGGGGGCGGTATTGGGGTGGGCGACGCTGGGGGCAGGGGCGTCACCGTGATAACGGCCATTGCGATTTCGGTGCGGTCTTCGGTGGGTGTGGCGGTCGGTTCAGGCGTCGGTGTCTCGGATGGGATGTCTATCGGCGCGTCGGTGGGTTGTAATGGCGCACTGGCCTGTGAGTCGATGGTTGGTTCAGGTGAGGCGGTGTGCGTGGCCGTATCAGTCGCGGTCGGCTCAGGTGAGGCGGTATCGGTGGCGGTCGGCTCAGGCGTGGCGGTATCGGTGGCGGTCGGTTCAGGCGTGGCGGTGTGGGTGGCCGTATCGGTGGCGGTCGGGGTGATGGTGGGGGTGTCGGTCGATGTCGCGGTTTCGGTGGGCGTGGCGCTGGCCGTGGCGGTCTGTGAGGGGGTGAAGGTGGCGGTTGGGGTGAGGGCATCTTCGCTCAAGACGGGCAGGTCTTGCAGGTCGGTGAACCACACGCCAAGGTCGCGCCGAATCCAGCCGAATCCGGCATCGTCAGGCAGGCGCAGCAGCACCCAAGAGCTGTCGGCGTTGCGCCCGACGGGTTCGATGATGGTGCCCGGCAGCAGCTGGCTCAGGCGCAGATAGGTGCGGCCCGGCCCGCTGCGCACATAGGCGCTGACAGCACTCACCGAGATATAGTTATCGGCGGGGGTGCTGGTGGGGAAGAAGGGCGTGTTGGTCACGCCAGAGGGTGAAGGGGTGATGCCGGCCTCCAGCGCGGGCAAGGCATCGACGTTGACGTTCCAGAAGGCAAGATCACGCCGAACCCAGCCGAAGCCGCGGTTATAGCGAATCAGCACCCAGCGCCCGTCGGCACTGATGTTGAGGGGGACGAGCGGCGAGTCTGGGGTGACCTGCCCGACCGGCAGATAGAATTCTGCTGGGCCGCTGCGCACAAAGGCGTCGGCCACCAGTAGGGTGCTGCGCGCGGGGGTCGGGGTGGGGGTGACGGGGGCGGGTTGAGCAGCAGCAGGCATCAGCGCCAGCGCTTGCAGCGCCAACACGGCCAGTACTGCGGCAAAGGGTGCACGCAATCTCACGGGTATGTCGTCCCTCACCTGCGGTTGATTATTCGGTCACAAGGGCGCAATCTTAACATGCGGTGGGCTGTGCGTCCATCATTGGGGAGTCAGTTGCCGATGATTTCGAAGTTCATGGCGGTGGCATAGAAGCCGTCGGTATAGATGGTGACGGCCCATTCGCCCGGCAGCAGCGGCGTTTTGCTGGAATCAAGGCTGAACCACAGGCAGGTTTGGGTAAGGTCTCGCGGGGCGCGCCAGTCTTCGACGAAAACCGCCTGCCCGCGATACTTCCACTCGGCGGTCACGCGGGTGTTGCCGATGAGGTTGTAGGCCACCATGGTGGCAAAGATTTGTTCGCTGCTTGAGAACACGCTCTGCCGCACGTCGATACAGCCATCACTGCCTCGGATGCTCTGGGCCGTGCCGGTACTGGCAACGAGGGTGTTCCCGAGCACATTGGAGGGCAAACTGGAGAACTCGATGGACGAGTCTTCGATTAAGACCGGCGTGGGGGTGACGATGGCTTGCAGCGTGCCCAACAGCTGCCGATTGACCCCGTTGATTTCGGCGGCTTCGGTGGCTTGTGCGCCGAAAATGGCGGCATGGGTGGCCTGTTCATGGGTGGCAGTGGCATCTAGGCGGGCGATTTCGGTCTGATAGGCGCGGTTTTCGGCGATTTGCGTGCCGGGGATGTCGTTGGTTTCTAGCGCGGCACATGCGCCGCTGAGCAGCAGCAGGGCCGCGCCAAGCAGGCGTGTGATGACGGTCGGTTTCATGGGATGAGCCTTGATCCTGCAACGTTTGGCGCGATTGTACATGTGGCGTACCATTAACACCTATCCCAAAGTCGGGTATGATATGCCACGTTTTGCACCATTTGAATAAGCGCGAAATATCTTTGGAGTCCCCGCATGGATAACACCCGCAGACAGCGCCGCTACGCCATTGTTGCCATCAGCCTTGTGGTGGTGATGGTGTTTACGGCTGTGGCTCAGAGCTTCATCCCCGCCACGTCTCAGACCGTCACTCAGCCGACCGCTGCCGCCGCGCCGACCTTCCCGCCCCCGCCGGCCAACCTAGACGCGATTGTGTTCGATCAGGCTTATCTGCACCCGTCGGGGCTGTATGTGGCCAACCATCCGTTGGATTGGTCACCCACGCGTCCCAGCAACAACGGCACACAGGTTCAGGTCAATTTTGAGAATTCCACCCAGCAGTCGGTGATTGAGGTCTATATCGATATTGCCAACCCGCCGCTGAACAACGCGGTGGAGCTGAGCAACCGCTTTGACAGCAACGCGCTGCGCACCAGCTGGAGTCGTTATAGCAGCTGGAAAGAGACCGGTCGCGAGGTGGATGCCGCCACCAATACGGTGGTGATTGACTTTGAGCTGGAGCTGCGCAACCAGACCTTTATCGCCCGCCATGTGGCAGAGCTGCGTGAGGACGGTTGGATTTACGTCACGCGGGTGGTGACGCCAGCCAATGCCGGCCGACTGCTGTTTCACTTGCTAGAGCTGGCCCGCAGCAGCATCGTGCCAGTGGAGATTTATCGCGATTCGCCGGTGATTTGGAACGCCTTTTACAGCGAAGCCGATAACCTGATTATCCGTCACCCCAACTCGTGGACGGTGCGTGACGGCGGCGCGGGTCAGCCGACGACCATCGAGGGCACGGGGCAGGGCACGCTGTTCATCGACAGTGTGACGGGTCAGACGGTGGCTGATGAAGCGGCGGCGCGCGCCTTTGTGCTGAGCCGGCGCGCCAATGCCGAAATCCTGAGCGTGAAACCGGTGGAGCGCAACGGTGCTGCTGGGTTTGCGGTGGCCTTCAAGTTCCGCACCTCTGAGGGGGATGTGCAGTCGGGCTTGGCGGTGCTATTGAACGACGGCGAGAACCTGCGTACGGCGACGGTGCGCGTGTTTAATGTGGAAGCTGACCTCAACGATGCCGATGCCAGCAGCTCGGCAGTGGTGCGCGAGGCGGTTCAGATTGCCGGCACGTTCAACCTGACCACCGGCCTCGGCTTGCCCGTGACGGATGGCTTGGACAGCTAGGCTTTTTGCCCAATTTTGGGGGCAAGCGCAGCTGCGCTTGCCCCTTTTCGTTGCGGTTAGGCCCAAGCCGTTCTAAGATGAGCCAGAGCAGTGATGGGCAGTGGGGTTGGATATTATGATTATCACGGTGGCGTGCGATGTGTTCCTATCACCGGCGACGGTGCTGGTAAATCCGGTCAATACGGCAGGGGTGATGGGGAGCGGGATTTCGGCGGAGTTCAAACGCTTCTTCCCAGCGATATTTGAGGAATACCGTGCGCTGTGTGATGCGGGCAAGCTCAAGCTGGGGCGGGTGTGGCTGGCGCGCAGTGCCAACAAGCGCATTTTGCACCTACCAATCAAGTCGCATTGGCGCGCTGCGGCCCGCCGCGAGGACATCGAGGCCGGGGTGCAGCTGCTGGCCAGTCGTTGGGCCGATTGGGGGATTGGGTCGCTGGCCTTCCCTGAGTTTGGGGATGGAGAACTGCGTTGGGAGTCCGACATCCGCCCGCTGTTGGAATCGGCGTTGGGGGCGCTGCCGATACCGGTCTATCTGCACACCTATGACCGAAAACTAGACACCGGGCGCAATCTGCGCCGGCTGGACGCGCTGCTGAATAAGCCGCCCGCGTGGGTGAATATGGCGCGTTTTTGGCGCGATTTGCGGCGCGGACTCAGCAAGGTGGGCGGGCAGCTGACGAGTTTGGATCAGCAGGGGTTTAGCGCACAGGTCGAGGTCACGGCGCGGCGTACGCGCCTGATGATCACGCCGGCGGATGGGGGCGAGGCGGTGGTGCTGCTCGAAAGCCAGCTGACCGAGCTGTGGGTGGCGCTGCAATCGGCGGGCCTGCTGATGGCGTGGCAGTTCCCGGGTGCGCTGGAGGTGTATACGCCGTATCTCATCCCGCTGCTGGACGTGCTGGAGTATGTGATGGCGGTCAAGACTGGCATCACGGGCGAGCACGGGATGCTGAATGCCCTGCTGTTTGTGCCGCCGGCGTTGCAGGCTGCGCCGCAGCGCCTCACCTTGACCGCGCAGGAGGGATAGGCCAGATGGACGGCACATTGAATATCTTTATCTCGTACGCCCGTGAGGATGGCAAAGAGCTGGCGCTGCGCCTGCGCGATGATTTGCGCGCGTCGGGGTGTTCGGTTTGGCTGGATGTCTCGCATATTCAGGGGGGCGAGAGCTGGACGCAGGCCATCGAAGACGCGATTGAGGCGTGTGATGTCGGGGTGGTGCTGCTCAGCAAAGCCTCGTATCACTCGCGCTACTGCCGTGCCGAGCAGATGCGCCTGCTGCGCAAGGGCAAGCGCATCATCCCGATTTTGGTGCAGACGTTTGCCGACATTCCGCTGCATCTGGAGCACATCAATTACATTGATTTTACCGAGGCCGCCCACTATACCACCCGTCTGCGTGACCTGCTGAGCGACTTGAACGCCGGACGTGCCTTTCATCTGATGCGCGACATCGCTGCCGAAGCCCCGTCGCGCTCGCCGTTTAAGCCGGCGCGCATCGCTCGCCGCTTGTCCGTGCCCGAAAAGCGTGATGCGCCGTCGTTTCGGCGGCATCTGGCGCGTTTGCGGGCCGAGCCGTGGCTGTCTGGCCGGCAGTGGTGGACGTATTTTCTGTTTTATTATGCCGATGTCGAAGCGGTGGCCAGCATCCTGATGAACGGCCATATCCCGCCGCTGATGTCGGATGGCCGCCGGCGTGATGGCCATGTGCATCTGCATTTTCGCCCGCGCACGCCAGAGCTTTGGCATCGCGAGGGGATGAAGCCGGCAGACAAGCGCGGGCGGGACGATGTGGCAAGGCCGGTCTATCTGCTGTTCGACCTTGATTCGGTGATTTGCGCGCCGGAGTCGCGCTTCAGCGCCGGCGACCCGCTGCTGACGCGCAAGACCTATGCCACGGCCAACGCCTTTGAAGAGATGCCGTTTCAGCACATCTATCATGATGCGCTGCCGCGCCCTGAGGCGCGTGACGAAATCATCAACGCACGGCGGGCGCAGGTGTTGGTGCCCGGCGGCCTGACGCTGGAGTCGCTGCAAATGATTTGGTGTCGCTCTGAGGCTGAGGCCGAGACCCTGCGCGCCCTGCTGCCGGCAGATGTGCGGCGGCGCTGTGCCCCGCAAATCACCGGCCGTGCCGATTTCAACTTGTTTCATCGGCGCGGGGCGTATGTCGAACGGGCGGTGCTGGGCGCGCGGACGGCGTCACTGCGCTTGTATACCGGCCCAGAACCCGCCCCGATGACGGTGGAGGTGGTTTGTACGCCGCAGCACGGCCCAGAGCGGCGTGTGACGTGGCGGGCTGAGACCCTGCCTGAGATGTTTGATGTAGAGGTGTTCCCCGATGAGGAGCGGGAACAGCCCTATACCCTGAGCGTAATGCTGGATGGGATGCTGGCCTATCGTGGGGAATACTGGCCAGACACCGACCTGCTCTGAGGGGGCTTAGAGCGGCTTGGACTGGATGTCGCGCATCACGGCTTTGAGGCCAATCAGCACCACTACGCCCGGCATCCAGACCAGCGCAATGATGGCGAAAATCAGGCGGATGAAGTCGAACAGGTTGAGGTTTCCGACCTGTACGGCGGGCTGTGGATAGGCCCACAGCGCGGCCAGCACAAAGACGCTGAGGGTGGCCAGCAGGGCCAGCGCTGCCGGTTTGGCTTGCCACGGGTCTGGCAGCCACGAAAAGTAAGAGTCTTTGCGATACCACAGCATGGCCACACAGACCGCCGCCAGCGCGCTGAGCGTCAGATAGACCGGTGCGTCGATGGCGCGGCTGTCGAATTGGCGGTAGAGCGCGGCGATGACCACGCCGCCAACCAGCACCATCTCGTAAGCGCCCATGCGCAGCGCTTCGGCGGGGATTGGGCCGAGGCGCGCGGTCAGCACGGTCAGCAGCAGCACCGCCACAGCAAAGCCGCTGCCCCACAGCAGCACGGTCTCGGGCGAGGTGGGAGCTGCGCCCCAGTCGCCTAAGGTGGGTGACCAGCGCAGCCATACGCCCCAGCACACCCCTATCAGCGCGCCCAGCGGGACGCCCAGCCATGCCCAATACCCAGCGCTGCCGGCGATGACGAAGAATATCAGCAGCATGGCCATGGCGATTAGGGCTTGCCCGCCCATCACGTCGGTCAGCAGGCTGAGGGGCAGGTCGCGCAGGGTGACGGTGGGGTTGAGCAGGGTGGCATAGCCCAGCGCAAACAGCCCGCCGACCGCTGCGAGGCCATACAGGTCACGCACGCGCCAGCGGGCCATCAGGTCTAGCAGGATGCTGGCGCTGGCCAGCAGGCCGACCAGCGTCAGGGCGAGGTCGAGCACGGCGCGGTCAGAAGGGGCAGACCACAGCAGACCTTCCGCGCCAAAACCGAGTAAAACCGTCAACAGCAGGCGCGGGGCGATGCGTTGGGCAAGGGCTTTGGGGGTCATCCGGTGGTTTTCATCCCCGCGGCGATGCCGTTGACGGTGGCCAGCATGGTTTGCAGCACTTCGTTGGTGCCCGGCAGGTCGGGGTTGGATTTGCGCAGCTCGTCCAGCAGGGCCACTTGTATGAAGTTGAGCGGGTCAACATAGGGGTTGCGGCTTTCGATCGAGCGCTGCATCAGGGGTGACTTATCGAGCAGGGTGCTCTGGTCGGTGATGGCGCAAATCCAGTGACAGGCGCGGGCGTGCTCGGCCTTGATTTGGCCAAAAATCTGCTCGCGCAGGTCTTTATCCAGCACAAGGCGGCTGTACAGCTCGGCGATGCCCATATCGGCTTTGGCCACGTCGAGCTGTACGTTGTCGATGAGGGCTTTGAAGAAAGGCCATTGTTCATACAGGGTTTTGAGGGTGTCCAGTCCGTCGGGGTGTTGGGCGCAGTAGGTCTCGAAGGCGTGGCCGACGCCATACCATGAGGGGATGATGGCACGGCTTTGCATCCAGCTGAAGACCCATGGGATGGCGCGGATGGACTCGAAACCGCCTTTGCTGCGTTTGGCTGGCCGCGACCCGATCGGCAGTTGGGCCAGCTCGTTGATGGGGGTGGCTTCTTGCCAGTAGTTCAGAAAGCCGGGGGTTTCATAGACAAAGCTGCGATAGTAGACCCGACTGCTTTCGGATAGGGCATCCATCACCTCGAACCATGCCGGATTGGCGGGGGCGCCGGGCTTGGCCAGCGCCAACAGCGCGGCGTTCATCACCTGTTGCAGGTGGCGATAGGCGATGTCGGGGTTGCCATAGCGATAGGCGATGACCTCGCCTTGTTCGGTGATTTTGATGCGCCCTTGCATCGACCCGGGGGGTTGGGCAAGGATGGCGCGGTTGGTTGGGCCGCCCCCGCGCCCGATGCTGCCGCCGCGCCCGTGGAACAGCTCAAGCGTCACGCCGTAGCGGGTGCACAGGGCCGCGAGGTTTTGCTGGGCTTGATACAAGTTCCAGTTCGAGGCGATATAACCGCCGTCCTTGTTGCTGTCCGAATAGCCAATCATGATTTGTTGGACGCTGCCGCGGGCGGTGAGATAGGCGCGGTATTCGGGGTTCTCGAACAGCGCGGTCATCACGTCGGGGGCGTGCTGCAAGTCTTCCACGGTCTCGAACAGCGGGACGACCGACAGGTTGGCATCGACCCCGACCTCGCGCGCCAGCAGCAGCATGGTGAGCACATCGCTGGCGTTTTGGCTCATACTGGCGATGAAGGTGTCGATAGCGCGGGGGCTGTGGGTACGGTGGATGTCGGAGACCATCCGCCATGTGGCGATGACGCGGTTGGTGGTGTCGCTGAAGGCGGGGTTGACCGGAAACAGCGGGCGTTTGTTGGCGATTTCGCGCGTCAACAGGGCTTGTTTTTCGGGTTCGGGCAGGCCGGCGTAGTCTTCGACCATGCCATAGTGGCGGAACAGCTCGTCAAGGGCGGCGAGGTGCAGGCGCGAGTCTTCGCGCGCTTCGATCGGGGCGAGGTGCATCCCGAATAGGCGCACTTTCAGCATCAGGCGCTTGAGCGTGCCTTCTGCGGCATAGATGGCGCGGTTTTGGCGCAGGCTGTCCACAATCAGCTGGAGGTCGTGGAGAAGGTCGCCGCCGTGGCGGTATTCGTCGTTTTGCAGGCGCTGGCTGACCAGTGTCAGAAAGTGGCGGTAGACCTCGCCCGGGTAGCGTCCGCTGAAGATGTTTTGGCCGGCCAGTGCGGCCAGCAGGTCTTCGCTGGCGGTGATTTCGCCGAGTGATTGGGTGAGGCGGTCGCGGATGTAATCGACCTCGGCCTGATAGGCGCGGCGGGCTTGGGCGCGCATATAGGTTAGGGTTTCGCGGGTGACATCGGGGGTGACGTTGGGGTTGCCGTCGCGGTCGCCGCCAATCCATGAGGCGAACGACAGCATGGGCGGCAGGTCTGACCAGTCGTGGTCCGGGTAGTACTGCTCCAGCGAGGCTTGTAGGTCGAGATAGACATCGACCACCACGTTCATCACAAAGTTGACGATGAAGTAAGCGCCGAATTCTACCTCGTCCATGACGGTGGCGCGTTGGGCGCGGTTGGGGCGGGTTTGCCAGAGCTGTTCGATGCGGCGCAGGATGTCGCCGACCACGCGCAGTTTTTCGCGGCGCAGCAGTTTTTGGCGTTCCATCAGCGAGAGCATCTCGCTGATGTCGCTCATCTTCAGCAGCACCTCTTGGCGTTTGGCCTCAGAGGGGTGGGCGGTGAAGACAAGGCGAACGCGGACGGCATTGAGGATGCCGCGCACCTGCTCTGCGCTGATGCCGGCTTGGCGCAGGTCGGCGATGGCGGTTTCGATGGTCTCGGTGAGGGTCTTTTTGTCTTCGCGGTCGCGCAGGACGCGCACGCGCTGATGGTCTTCGGCGATGTTGATGAGCTGAAAGTAGTTGGCGAAGGCCTTGACGAGGATGCGTTTTTCTTCGAGCGACAGCTTGCGCACGCGCTCGAGCAGGCGTTCGGTTTCTTGCCCGTTGCCGGCACGGCGGGCTTTGGCGCTGGCGCGGATTTCCTCGACCAGCTTAAAGGCCTCTTCGCCGTGTTGTTCGCGGATGATGATGCCCAGCAGCGTCCCCAAAAAGCGGATGTCACCGCCGAGCGTGCCTATCGACTCCAGCAGCCGTTCGTCAAACATAGATGTGGGCTTTCTCTTTCGTTTGCCGTTTTGCCGTTAGGGTTGTGCGTTGGCGTTCTGCTCCAGCCATTCGCGCGTGACGAGGTGGCCGGGTTCGATGGTCAGGGTTTCGGGCAGGGGTTCGCCGGCCAGCAGCAGCTGCATGGCGTCCACCGCGGCCTGTGCGTAGACTGTGCGCCCTGTATCGACTGAGGCCACAAAGTAGCGGCCTTCGCGGATGTACTGGATGGCGCGCTGCTCGGCATCGACGCTGAAGATGTGGACGGCATCGCGCGGAATGCCGGCTTTCTCCATGGCGGCGATTGCGCCGTATCCGCCGGCGTCGTTGATGCTGAGGATGATGTCGAACTGGACGTTGCTGTCAATCAGGCGCTGGATTGAGCCTTCGGCCAGCTCGATGACTGCACCGATTTCGCGCGCGACGATTTCGGCATCAGGTGCAAATTCTTTCATGCCGTCAATCAGTCCATCGGCGCGGCGTTTGACGTCGGGCAGTTCGTCGTAGTGCAGCACCACCACCTTGGCCTGACCGCCGAGGTTTTCTTGAATCCACTGGCCGGCGTATTGGCCCGGGCGCAGGCCCATCAGGTAGTTATCGGTGAGGATGCCGACGCCGTTGTATTGGCCGAGGGCCGAGGCACTGGAGATGAGCGGGATGCCGTTGTCTTCGGCGGCTTGCAGGGTGGCGCTGAGCAGGGCGATGTCCAGCGGGCAGATGATGATGCCGGTGGCGCCGTCGGCCAGCGCGCGCTCGAGCTGGGTGAGCTGCTTATACGGGTCGCTGTCGGGGTCATAGACCCGGGTGGGTATCCGCGCGGCCCGTGCGAAGGTGGTCAGCTCGCGCGTCAGGGCCGAGTGATATTCCGAAGAGGTGTTGCATGGCACAATCGCCACAAAGCCATCTGGGCCAAGGCGGCGCTCGATAAACTGTCGGTTGACGTTGGCCACATTAAACTCGGCCAGCGGCCTGTTTTCGCCCAACTTCACGGTGATGGGGGGGAGTGGTTCTAGGGCCTCGAAGGGGCGGAAGACCACCAACACCACAACAGCGGCCACCGCCGCCACCACCAGCAGGGTGGCGATGATGACTGGCAGTGGGTTGTTGTGTTTGTTCGGTTGTAAGTCGGTGCGCGAGATGTTGAGGATGACCGAGGCTGGGCGCGGCAGAGACAGGGTTGAGCCGCGGCCAACTGCATCAGCGAGGGCGTTGGCCATGCTGCGCACCGAGTCATAGCGTTCGTTGCGGTCTTTGGCCAGTGCCTTCATCACCACGGCCTCAACCACCGGTGGCACGTTGCGATTGCGCTGCGAGACGGGTTCTGGCGGGCTTTGCAGGTGCTTAAAGATGACGGGGATGACGTCGCCATCCAGCACGGGGAAGGGGGGCGCGCCGGTCAACATCTCGTAGAGCATACAGCCCAGCGCATACACGTCCGAGCGAAAGTCGAGGGGTTCGCCGCGCAGCTGTTCGGGCGACATATAGACCGGTGTCCCGACGATTTGGCCGGTTTTGGTCTGATAGCCTTCGCTGTCTACCAGCTTGGCAAGGCCAAAGTCGGTGAGGTAGACGTGTTCGTTCTCGTCCAGCAGGATGTTGGACGGCTTAAGGTCGCGGTGGATGACGCCTTTGTTGTGCGCGGCGGCCAGCCCTTGTGTAATCTGAAGGAAGATTTCACCGGCTTTTTGCAGCGAGAGCGGTTCGCCCATCAGTTTTTCTTCCAGCGAGCCGCCGCGCAGCAGGCGCATGGCCAGATAGGCGATGTCTCCGTCGATGCCATAGCTGTAGACCGGCAGGATGTTGGGGTGTTCTAGGCCTGCAATCAGCTTAGCTTCGGTGGCGAAGCGCTGTGTAAATTCTTGGTTGTTTTCAAGATCATCCATGCGGATGACTTTCAAAGCGACTTCGCGCTTCATAGAGGCTTGCGAGGCGCGGTAGACGGTGGCCATCCCACCGCGGCCAATCAGCTCATGAATCTCAAACTCGCCTATCGTCGTCCCAATTAACGGATCTGCCATGAGTACTCCTCACGTTCCCCAGAGTCAGTTGAATATAATGTCGGGGCGGCACCACGTCTCTAATCTGCAAGTATAACGTTCCCACGGTACAAACACAATTTAATTGTCAAAATTCGTTTAGAACCCGCGCCCTCGCACATCGTCCATCTGCTCACTATAATGAGACGACTTCACCGCGGGCAAACGCCGAGGCAACGCATGACTGCAAAACCCCTCAACTTTCAACAAGTCATTCTTAAGCTGCACGAATTCTGGGCCAATCAGGGCTGTGTGATTTGGGAGCCGTATAACGTGCAGGTCGGCGCGGGTACGGGCAACCCGGCCACACTGCTGCGCGTGTTGGGGCCAGAGCCGTGGCGGGTGGCTTATGTCGAGCCTTCGGTGCGCCCAGACGACGGGCGTTATGGCGAAAACCCCAACCGGATGCAGAAATATTATCAATATCAGGTGATTCTGAAGCCAGATCCGGGCAACCCGCAGGAGCTGTATCTGCAATCGCTGGAGGCGTTGGGCATCAACCCGCGCGAGCACGACATCCGCTTTGTGGAAGATAACTGGGAAAGCCCTGCCTTGGGGGCATGGGGCTTGGGCTGGGAAGTGTGGCTGGACGGGCAAGAAATCACCCAGTTCACCTATTTTCAGCAGGCGGGCGGCCTAGAGCTTGCCCCGACTTCTGTCGAAATCACCTATGGCCTAGAGCGGATTGTGCTGGCCTTGCAGGGCAAGGACTCGGCATGGGACATCGACTGGCTGGAAGATTTGAACTACCGCGATGTGTTCATGCAGGACGAGATTGACCACTGCAAATATTACTTCGACATTGCGGATGTGGAAGGGCTGCGCACGGTCTATGATACCTATGAGGCCGAGCACAAGCGCGCGTTGGCCGCTGGGGTGATTATCCCAGCCTATGATTATGTGCTGAAGTGCAGCCATTTGTTCAATGTGCTGGATACGCGCGGGGCGATTGGCGTGACCGAGCGCGCGACGTATTTCCGGCGGATGCGCGACATGACCCGCAATATCGCCAAGGCTTATGTGGGCCAGCGCGAGAGCCTCGGCCATCCGATGCTGCGGCTGAACCGTCAGTGGGCCGCACCGGCACTGGGCACGCCGGCGGCCCTGCCGCCTGCGCCGACTGCGCCTGCCGATGTCTTGATTGAGCTGGGCGTTGAAGAGCTGCCGGCGCAGGATGTGGACGATGCGCTGGCTCAGTTGAGCGATGCTGCGCCCAAGCTGTTTGCCGATTTGAACCTTGCCAACGCCGGGGTGCAGGTGATGGCGACACCGCGCCGCTTGGTGATTTATGCCCAACAGGTGCAGCCGGTGCAGCCCAACCAGAGCTTGATTGAGAAAGGCCCGCCGGCAGAGCGCGCCTTTGATGCTGCCGGCAAGCCGACCAAAGCTGCCGAGGGGTTTGCCAAGTCACGCGGGGTGGATGTCTCGGCCTTGACGGTGGAAGAAGTGGACGGCGGGCGCTATGTGATGGCGCGCGTGGAGAGGATTGGGCGTCCGGCCACCGAGGTGCTGGCCGAGGCGCTGCCGGCGTTGGTGAGCGGCATCAAGTTTGGCAAGTCGATGCGCTGGAACGAGACCGGCACAGCCTTCAGCCGCCCGCTGCGCTGGATGGTGGCGCTGTTTGGTGAGCTGGTCATCCCGTTTGCCTATGCTGGGGTTGCCAGCGGCGCGGTGACGCGCGGCATTCGCCCGTATGGCTCGCCGGAGCAGGCGGTGAAAGATGCTGCTGCCTATTTTGCGTTTATGCAGGCGCAGGGGGTGGTGCTTGACCGTGAGGCGCGCAAGCGCACCATCATGCAGCAGGTGGAGGCGCTGGCCGCTGAGGTCGGCGGGCGTGTTCCTGCCGATGCCGGCCTGCTGGACGAGGTGGCCAATCTGGTGGAAGTGCCGACTGCGGTGCGGGGGGGGTACGATGCGCGCTTTTTGGCCCTGCCGCGGGATGTGTTGGTCACAGTGATGCGCGACAAGCAGCGTTATTTTGCGGTGGAGGGGGCTGATGGCAAGCTGCTGCCCTACTTTATCACCATCCGCAACGGCGACCGTGAGCACGCCGCGCTGGTGCAGAAGGGCAACGAGCACGTGCTGACTGCGCGTTTCAGCGATGCCAGCTTTTTCTATCAGGATGACATCCAAAAGCCGCTCAGCGAGCATCTGCCGCGTCTGAGCACGCTGACGTTTCAGGAAAAGCTGGGGTCAATCCTCGATAAGAACCAGCGCATTCAGCTGCTGGTTGAGCCGGTGGCGGCGGTGCTCAAGCTGGACGCGCCCGATGTGCAGACGGCGGCGCGCGCGGCCTCTATCCTCAAGGCCGACCTTGCCACCCGCATGGTGGTCGAGATGACGTCGCTTCAGGGCACGATGGGGCGTGAATATGCCAAGCTGGCGGGCGAGCCAGAGGCAGTGGCCGACGCCATCTTTGAGCATTGGCTGCCGCGCGGTGCGGATGACATCCTGCCGGCCAGCCCTGCCGGCACGCTGTTGGCGCTGATTGACCGGCTTGATTCGCTGGTTGGGCTGTTTGCGGTTGGGCTTGCGCCGCGCTCGACGGCTGACCCCTATGGCCTGCGCCGTGCGGCCTTGGGGGTGGTGCAGATTCTGGCGCATCGGGCCATTGATATTGACCTGACGGTGCTGGTGAACGTGGCTGCCGCCGCCCAGCCTGTTGCGGTATCGGCAGAGGCGCGTGCGCAGGTGCTGGAGTTTATCAGTGGGCGTTTGCGTTCGTGGCTGTCTGAGCAGGGGTGGGCCACCGATGTGGTCAATGCGGTGCTGGCCGCTCAGCCCAACAACCCCGCTCGTGCGCTGCTCAACGTCCGTCAGCTGACCGAGTGGGTGTCGTCGGAAGGGTGGGAGAAAATCCTTGATGGCTTTGCCCGCTGTGTGCGCATCACGCGCAGCGTGACCGAGACCTATGCGGTGGACGAGGCGCGCTTGACCGCGCCTGAGGAAAAGGCGCTGCATCTGGCTTATCGTCAGGCGGTTGCTGGCCTGAGCGCCGAGGCCGATGTGGACGGCTTCTTGTCGGCCTTTGCGCCGATGGTGCCGGTGGTCAGCCAGTTCTTTGGCGAAGAGCCGGGGAAGGGCGTGTTGGTGATGGCCGAAGACCTTGCGGTGCGGCACAACCGCATCGGCCTGCTGCAGGCCATCAGCGCGATGCAGAACGGTCGTGTTGATTTGAGCCAATTGGCCGGCTTTTAGGCCGCCAGAGAAGCCGGTCGGGATGCTGCGGCCTGTTAACCTGCGAACCGACCTTGCCCCGCTGGCAGACCTGATTGAGTTGGTGTTTGCCGACTCGATGGATGCCAGCGGGCGCGCTGCCCTGCGCGAGATGCGCTCCATCAGCCGGATGGGGGTGGCTTTGCCGTTGATGGCCAAGCTGAACGAGATGACCGCTGGCATCGGGATGGGGGTGGTGTGGGTTGAGGGCGGGCTGTTGGTGGGCAACGTGTCCATCTATCCCGCTCGACTGCCCAAAGACGCCGGCAGGGTGTGGATTATCGCCAATGTGGGGGTGCACCCCGCGTTTCAGCGGCGTGGCATCGCTCGCCGCTTGATGCAGGCGGCCCTCAAGGCCATCCGTGCCCGCAAGGGGGATACGGCGGTGCTGCAAGTGGACGCCGATAACTGGCCGGCCCAAAGCCTGTATGAAAAGCTGGGTTTTGTAACCGAGCGCACCTTTACCACGTATAAACGACAGCCCTCACTGCGCCTGCCGATGATGCATACCGACGCGGGGTTTTATCTGCGGCGGCGGCGGCAGGGGGAATGGAAGGCCGAGATGGCGCTGGCGCAGCGCCTGAGGCCGCCCGAGCGCGGCGGTATCGGCTGGCTGAAGCCGCTGCTGCCGGCGTTTTTTCGGCGCGGCCTGCTGACGACCATCGATGATTGGCTGAGCTTTCGGCATATTGACCGATTTGTCACGGTGAGTCCGCAGGGTCAGCTGCTCGGCTCGATGTGGGTGGAGCGCACCTTTGGGGTTTCGACGCGGCTGTTTTTGATGCCAGATTTTGAGCGTCAGCCGGCGGCAGAAGCCCATGCTGATGCGCTGTTGGCGACCGCCATCCGGCAGTATGGCAGCGGGGTGCTGCTGCTAGAGCATCCACAGGATGAGGCGGCCATTGGCCCGATCCTCGACCGTTTTCGGTTTTTGCCGCAGCGCTCGGTGACGCATATGCGCTGGACTGCCCCCTGAAGGGGCAGACGTTGATACGCAGTGGTGCGGCGAGATTTTTTCGCATCATGTCCCGTCGGCCTGTGTGATGACGATAAGACAAGACTGGATTAGGGCTAGGGTGCTTATGGTATCGCAATTGTGGTTCTACCTGACGTATGCGCTGCGCAATCTGTGGCGCAACCGGCGTTGGTCGGCATTTGCAGTGTTTTCGGTGGCTGCAGGTGTGGCGACCATGGTGGCGTTTCGCAGCCTTGGGTTGTCGATTGGCGATGCCTTGATTGGGGATGTACGCAACAGCAACAAAGGCGACATCACGGTTTCGTTGGAGGGGGAGCGCTTTTTTTCGGCGCAGGCCGATCCCAATGATGACACTTACAGCTTTAATGCGCGTGAGCTGGGGGTGCTGCGGGGATGGGCTGTGCAGACCGGCGCGGCCATCACCGAGTATCGTATTTCGGTGGGGATGCAGCTGACCAAGCTGGATGCGGTGACGGTTGGGCGGCCACAGTTTATCAATTCGTTTTTTATTGACCCTGCGACCTATCCGGTGACCGAGCCGATTCTGGCGGATGATCCAGCGGGCGTGCCGCTTTCGCAGTTGTTCAGCGGCCCGCTGGATGTGGTCATCAGCCGAAACCTTGCCGACCGTGAGGGCATCAAGGTCGGGGATACGGTGCGTGTTTCGGGGTCGGAGCAGTATTTTACCGTGCGGGGCATTGTGCCGACGGTGGCGCAGGCCGGGTTTCAGCAGTTGTTCAGCCGCGAGCTGCTGTCACTGTTCTTTGGCTATGCCTATTTTGACCGTGCCCATGTGGAAACGGTGATGAATGCCAACAGCCGGCCCAACCGGGTGAGCTTGGCACTGGCCGGCACACCGGATGAGGTGGAGATTCGGCGCGCTGAGACCACCCTGCGCAGCTTGATGGGCAATCGGCAGGGGGCTGGCTATTATGACTATCGCACCACGCCCAACCTGCTGCGCACCTTTGGGATTATCTCGGATGTGTTGGGGCGGTTCATTGTGGTGCTGGGGTTGGGTGCGATGCTGCTGGGCGGGGTGGGCATCATCAACACGATGCTGGTGCTGGTGCGCCGCCGTACCGATGAGATTGCATCGCTCAAGACCTTTGGGCTGAAGGGCCGGCAGATTGCGGCGATGTTCTTGGCCGAGGCGTTTTGGTTGGGGGTGTTTGGGAGTGCAGTTGGTGGGGTGTTTGGCGTGGCGCTTAGCGCGCTGGCCAACCAGTTTGGGGCAGAAATCATCCAGCAGCCGCTGCGCTTCCGGTTCTATCCCGAGGCGGTGCTGTTTGGGGCGGTGTTGGGGGTGCTGGTGTCGATGGTATTTGGCATTTTGCCGGTGCTGTCGGCGGCGCGGGTGCGCCCTGCCTCGATTTTGCGCCCCAATGACCCGACTCCGGTCAATGCGGGGTGCTTGCCCGGGTGTGGGGTGGTGGTGTTTATGATCATCGCGCTGGGCCTGATTGCCGGGCAGATTATCGGCGTGTGGTGGGCGGGCATTGTGGGGGTGGCGCTGACGCTGCTGATTTTGTTTGTGCTGGCGCTGCTGCTGTGGTGTGTGGTGTGGCTGTTGGGCAAGCTGCCGGCGTTTGGCAGTGTGGATTTGCGCCTTGCCCTGCGCAATCTGACGACACGGCGGATGCGGACGGCCACGACCCTGCTGGCATTGAGCGCGGGCATGTTTGCGCTGAGCAGCATCGCGTTTTTTGCCGAGAGCGCGCGCGAAATCCTGCGCTTTACCTTTAGCGATGCGTTGGGCGGCAATGTGCTGATTTTGCCGCTGCTGCCGCAAGAAATCGCTCGCCCGCTGATGGATGCGCGCCTGAACACGCTTGAGGGGGTGGAGTCGCGCACGCGCTTTTCGCAGATTAACGCCTATGCGGTGCAGCTCAATGGTCAGCCGATTGCCGATGACCAGAATTTTTTCAATTGGACGTCGAACCTGTTGGTGCGCGATACGGATGACCCGAACTGGGTGCTGCCGGGCATTATTTCTGGCCGGGGGCTGACGCAGGCCGATCGGGGGAGGCCGGTGGCGGTGGTGCAGACCCCGCAGATTACCGACCCGGACGATACGATCGTTCAGCCATATGCGGTGGGCGACCGGGTGACGCTGCGCACCTATGATGGTCAGAACGAAGTGACGGTAGAAATCGTGGGGATTGCGGGCACGTCGCCATCTGCGCCGCTGGGTGGGTTGAACATCCCGCCGGAGGTGCTGCCGGCACGGGCGGCCAACTTCACGTTAAACTTGGTGAAGGTTAGCCCAGAGCATTTGAACAGCGTGCTGGTGGGCTTGAGCAGCTTGCCACTGGTGCTGACGTTTGACATCTCGTTTTTTGATGGCATCTTGACGCGCTTGATTACCCAGTTTAGCGCGCTGCCGCTGGTGGTGGGGTTGTTCTCGCTGGGTGCGGCGGCGGTGATGACGGCCAATACGGTGGCGCTGTCGATTTTGGAGCGCCGGCGTCAGATGGGGGTGCTGCGGGCCATTGGGCTGAAGGATGGGCGTGTGCTGCGCGTGCTGATTATCGAGAATGTGATTATCAGCTTGCTGGGTGGGCTTATCGGCATTGGGCTGAGCGCGTTGGGGGTGTATATCATGACGTTCTTTGGGCTGGATGCGGCGATTTTGATCCCGACCAGCGCGCTGCCGGTGGCGATTTTGCTGGTGGGGGTGTCGGTGGCGATTGGGATGGTTGCGACGCTGGCCAGCGGCACCGTGGCCGTGCGCGAGCGGATTATGACCACATTACGCTATGAGTGAGCGGCGGGGCGGGGGCGTTTAGCCACTTGACTTTGCCGGCACGCCGTCATACAATGATGGGCGTGTAAGGGCCTGTAGCTCAGCTGGGAGAGCGCTACAATCGCACTGTAGAGGTCAGGGGTTCGAATCCCCTCAGGTCCACCAGAAGCGGTACAATCCGAACATTCGGGGACAGCGGCGTTGATGCCGCTGTTTTCGTTTCTCTCTGTGCCTTCCGAATTTGTCTCCCGCTTGACCTTATCTGTCAGTCGTTTCAGATAGGCGAAGGGGGACAGCAAATCCATCCTCACAATGTTTCCAGCACGGTCAACAACGATCTTGTCAACCATCTCGCGCAGTACATCTCGTTGACTGCACTGCTCAAGATTATTATACAGTATACCCACTTTTGCGATGATTGTCAGAGCGGCATCCAAATCCGCGATATGTGCCTCATGCTGACGGTTCAAGGATGCCAGACTGGACTGGATTGTTCTGCGCTTGTCCAACCATTCCTCCCAGAGGGCATCCCAGACATGATCGGTTATTTTGCCCGCCGCATACAGACGAGCAGCTCTGGCTTCTTCTTCGTCAACGGCCTTTAGAGCCGCTTCTAGTTCCTGCTGTTCGCTGGGACGCAGATGTCCTAGCTTTTCCGCAATCTCCTGCGTGTAGGCTTCCCGAATAATCGGCATCCATTCAGGATCAACCTGGATTTCGCGCATCATTTCCGCGACCTGTCCATCGACGATTTCACAGCGAATATTGATGTCACTGCTCCACACGCAATAGTAAGCGGTGCCGCCGCCCTTGCGACTGGCGTTCGATGTAGAACCGGTCAGTTTAACCAGCTTTCCGGTATTTTCATCCTCGATATAGACAAGCCCTTTCAACAAGTAGGTGTGGCGGCGTTTGGCGCTTCGGTGCCGATCCCGGTGTGCCAGTATCTCGAGACCACGTTCGAATTCTTCCGTGGTCACCAGCGGCTTCCAGTTTCCACGCACGGTTTTGGGAGGAATGCCCGCTCGTTCACTCACTACCCAACCGGCATAGAACCAGTTATGGAAGCGCTTGGAAAGGGTGTTCGTAGCAGGCTTGCGGCGATTGTTCTTGATTTCAACGAAGGGACGACCTGTGCGATAACGGAAGCCCCGAGCATGTAGTTCCTCGCAGATCTCGCCCAATGTATAGCGGTCACTGAGCAATAAATCCCATGCAAGCCGCCAGACCTTGAACTGCTCTGGATCAGGTTCAACCCAACGTTCGTAGCGCCCCACCCGCGAACGTGAGGGATCATCTAACCGACGTTCGGCATTGCGATACCCATCGGGAGCAAGGGTAGCATAGCCACCGTTGCGGAACTTGCTATGGATGCCACCCTTTACTCGCTGGCCCAATTTGAGTGACTCACGCCGGGCAAGTGTGAAGGATATGGCGATGAGTAGTCGGTCATCGGCATCAATGGGATCAAGATCGGGATAGTCAGCAAATCGCACAGCAATACCCAGATTGTGTAGCTCATCAATCGCAGTCAGCGCCTCGGTATCATTGCGCCCAAAGCGTTCGGCGTTCTCAACAGCAACATGTGAGAACTTGCCCGCCCGTGCATCATCCAGCAGGCGCTGATACCCGGCACGATTGGGCGTGCGTCCGCTCATCACATCAGTGTATTCCCCTATAACTGGTAGGTCAGATCGTTCCAAAAGCGCCCGATTGATGTTAAAGCGCTGGCGATCCTGTGACATGGTAGGGTTTTGCGCTTCCTGCGAACTTGTGCGTAAGTAGACTGCCCATCCTGATCTGGGCGGCAGTCGTTTCGTATTCCGACGACCCATCGTAACTTCCTTAAGTTTTCTGAACTCTGAACTAACATACACCGGAATGTCAGGTTTGTGTTTTTTGCAGTGATTTGCCACACGCATTCGACTGCGGTGACCGATCATCTTTGAACTCTGGATGAGGCACCAGGTCTATCAATTCATCCTGCCCCTGTACAAGGATTTCGGCGACCCGGATCAGCCGTAGGACGATGTCTTCCGGCTTCTGCTTCTTTGTGGTTTTAGCAGACATGGGGCAGTTCCTTATGCACATCCTGTTTCTTATCGATAGCAGCCATCACCCAGCTGTAAACATCGCCGCCATTCAGATAGAAGTCCGAGATATCGTTGCCCTGTGGCACGGCGATCTCCCGGAAGCGTGGCGAGAGCGAGAGCAGGCGGTGTGCGCCTTTCTCTCCGGCGGGATCGCGGTCATAAGCGACAAGCATGGTATGACAATGCGTGAGTTCGGCATACCAGCGCGAACTGAGCATGACGGTGGCGCTGCTCAGGGTGACTGGTGCGACCAACTGACCCGCTTCCTGCCCGACGATGAGCGCATCAAACTCGCCTTCACAGAACAGCGCAATCTCTCGACCTGCTAACCCGTCCGCGCCGTACAAGCCATTGACGTTGCCACCCTTGATCTGCTGGTATTTGGGCGTGCCATAGGCGCGGCGCACTTTCACCGCCCACAGCGCATCCGCCGCAAACCACGGGATGGTGATGCCGCAGGGTACATCCAGACCTTCAATGACGCGCCACCCGCGAAAATCGCCCGGCATATACCCTAGCCGAGCCGCGCGAATGGTGCGGGTAGTCAAACCTCTGCCGATGAGGTAGCTCAGCGCAGGTTCGCCGGCATCCGACCAGAGAATTTCTTCGGCCTGACTCACGACGCATTCCGCTCTGCGCTGCCAACTCCACTCCGGCGGCTCGGATGGGGATTTCAGGCATTTGCGCTCTATACGCGGTCTGTCGTCCACCCGTTCGCCCAATATCTCTGCGGCTTCAGGGAAACTCAACCGCCGATAGTTCATCAGCCAGTCGATGGCATCGCCGCTGGTGTCACATGCGCCGAAACAGCGATAACCATCGGCCCACACTGCCAGGCTGAAGCCCTTCTGTTCATTGTGGAAGGGGCACTTCCATAGATGGGCACGGCCACCCCGCAGGGGCGCAGGTCCCAGATCCTGCTCAACCAGACGGCGCAGGTCGCAGGTTTCCTTCAGTCGTCTTGTATCCATCAGCACTCCACTCCTGAATTTCGTCACGCGAATGACAAAAGACAAAAAGACAAAATTCGATTTATGTCACCGGCGTGACAGAATCCGGAACAATCAGTTCGTACTTCTCCGGTGGACGCCCACGTCCGCTGTAAGCATTCTGCACACGGACGACGCGCCCGTCGTCCTCCAGTGCCTTGAGCGTTTCCAGCACGGTCTTGCGCGGCGAACGCAGGGTGCGGTAGATGTCGCGCACGGTGGCGCTGCCGCCGCAGGCGCGGAGCAACCCCAGCACACGGTTTTCCAGTCGTCCTTCTTCGTTCTCGCCCAGATCGGCCAGCAGTCGGTGAGCGGATGCCCGCCAGTCTTCAGTGATCTGCTGCGCACGATACCAGTGCGCCGCAGTGACTCTAGGGCGCGGTGCGGCATCGTCACTATCCGCCCAATCCAGTGCCGCGAGCAGGATAGCGACCTTAATAGCCTGCACATGCAAACGCCCATAGATGGCACGCAGACGATCATCCAATGATGAGCTGGGGGCGGTCATGGCTCGCAGCGCCTGCTCGT
>DAOUCZ010000067.1:0-8112 GCA_034431675.1 Anaerolineae bacterium
CCGATTTGGTGATCCTTGAGACGAGGCTTGGTGGTCGAACAGATGGATGGCAGGTGCTGAAGTCACTGCGAGACACACCCGAAACCTCGCGCATCCCTACCTTTATCCTGACGTCATCGGGCGAATGGTTAGAAATCATTGAAGGGCTTCGGCTGGGCGCAGACGATTATATGCGCAAGCCGATCCATCCGCGCGAGCTACTGGCACGTGCCGAGGCCAAAATCCGTGCGCACCGATTGGATGAGGCCTTGGCGCGCAAAACAACTGATCTGGAGGCTTTGCTGCGTGTAAGCGAGGCCTTAGGGCAGTCACAAGAATGGGAAACGGTGTGTGAGCATATCGTGACCTTGGCGCGCGATTTGATACCCGGGCAGTGTGCCGTAGTGGCAGTATTTACGCGCGAGGGTTTGACGGATATACACAGCTTGCCAACAGATGATGCATGTTCGGTGGTTCATTTTCTGCAAGAGGCTGTAGGCGAGGCTGGGGATCAATGGCCGTGCTTAACCAAGGCTTACCCTGACGGGTTTATGCTGAGCAATTTCCCGTACGTGTCGCAGGATCACCAGACCGTGGTTGGGCTGTTTGTGGTATCTCAACAGCCATTTGACCTTCAATATCAACAGTTATTTGACGGTTTCTGTAAGCAAGCTGGACTCGCGCTGCAAAATGCCGAGCTGTACCGCATTCAGGCCAATTATGCGCTAGATTTAGAGCGTAAGGTAGAAGAGCGGACTGCCGAACTTCAGGCTGCGCAAAAGCAGCTGGCACAAGCGGCACGGTTAGCTTCCATCGGGCAGTTGGCTGCCGGCATCGCCCACGAAATCAATAATCCACTGCTTCCGATCAAGCTTAATCTGGAAAGCATTATGGAAGATGTGGAGATGGGCCTGCCCGTCGATGTGGATTTGTTACAGGTAATTCTACAGAGTGTTGAGCGTATCCAGCATCTGATACGCCGTTTGCTGCGATTTAACGAGACCAAAATCGGTGAGTATGACTATTCACAGACCGTGGATATCCATGATGTGATGCAAAGTGTGGTAGAGCTGACTCGTAAGACGTTTAAACAATCGGATAAACAAGTGATTGTCGAGATGTTGGATGAGCGTGTTTATGTTAAAGGCAATGCCGATGCGCTGACACAGGTCTTTATTAATTTGGCCTTAAACGCCTGCGAATCGATGGAGAAGGGGGGAACGCTTCGAATTACGGTTGAGAAACAGCGTGACCGAGTTTTAATGGCATTTATCGATAACGGGGCGGGCATCCCTGCGGAGCTGCTTGACCGAATCTTTGACCCGTTTGTTACAACCAAAGAATATGGCAGCGGGTTGGGTTTATTCATCAGCTATGGGATATTGGAAGCCCACCATGCCACCATCGAGGTTCAGAGCAAGGTAGGGGTGGGAACAACGTTTAAGCTGTCATTCCCACTCCCTAAGCCCTAAGTAAAGCTAGCGATAGGTGCCGCTGCTGTAGACAAGTACTGCTGGCCCGGTATCTCCCGGGACACTAAAATCAAATTCTGGCGAGGCCCAATGATATAGCCAATAGGCATCCATCACCGAGAGGTTGACACAACCGTGGCTGCGCCGATACCCGAAACCGTCATGCCAGTATGCTCCATGTAAGGCGATGTCGTTATCGAAGTACATCGTCCATGGCACCTCTTGCAGATAGTAGAAGTCGGGCTTGCCATATGCACCAGCCATCACAGTGCGTTGATAGCGCACATAAACGTGGAACAAGCCTTCATTGGTTGGCCATTCACTTAAGCCAGATGAGATGAGTGTAGCGAACACGGGTCGATCTCCCACGTAGGCCACCAAGACCTGCTCATACAGGTCAACACTAATCCAACGTTCGGTATCAACGTCTGCCGGCCTATCGATCGGTTTTACCATTGCGACCTGCGTTTGCTTAACCCATTGACGATCGCCGATTTGATACCAGTACCACCCATCCACTTCTACTGTGCTATAAATGCTGACGAGGCTGTAGCGCAGCATTAACGGGTTGGCATTCGTAAATTCGCCGCCCGGGGCCTGTGCCGGACGCAAATTGACCAGAAGCCATGCTACTGGATAGGGGAGTGGTTCATCGGGCAAGAACACCCCCGAAAACCGTGAGGTTGCGACATTGGTGGATAGATTTTGACTCATCAGCCATTTGCCGTTGCTGAGGCGTGCCCAACCATCCTGCTCTGTGGTGAGTGTGACGAAGTTGAAGCCGCTTCCCAGTGTGTCGGTTACGATGCCATTTGGGCCATCATACAGCTCTACTGCGCCTTCGACCCTGCGATACCGTCTGTCGAAAATGATGCTGTTATCCGGTGATAGCATGCGCACTTGCGGCGAAGGATATGCCGCAATCTCTTGCGCTGACAGGCCTAAATCACCCGATTCACAGGTGTCGCCGACCGTGCATTTGGGGATGTCACTGGCTGTGCTTCTCCCGTTGGAAAGCAGCAGAATAAGGGTCATTATGCCGATAGCAGCCCATTGGATGGTGATGCGCATGTGTGTAGAACTCCCGATATTTTTTGTATATGAGCATACCTTAAAACATAAGCGACCTGCGTGACCAGCACGCTTGCACCGTTGGCATAGTACGGTTTCTCTACGGATGATGTACGGTATAAATTTGCCCTTAGGGCCGTCTGTCTTTATACTAATCTTGGCAAACATTCCTACACAACTGCGTGTGAAGACCATGCCAATTGGCCTAGCAATACCGAGGAGGGTTTGAGATGCACCGTCCGTTACGATCCATTGCACGTTTTATTATCCTCATATCCATGTTTGTGGTATGGGTCGCAGGCGCTTCGGCGCAGCAAGACCCACGCTATGCCACACCTGTTGTTATCGTCAACACCAGCTTTCTGAACATTCGTACCGGCCCGGGTGTTGAATACTCTGTACTGATCACGGTAGTGGGTGGTACAACATTGCCTGTCATCGGTATTGCACCCGATGGGGTCTGGTTTCAGGTCTCCACACAAGCGGGTGTCGGGTGGCTGAATTCGCAATATGGCCTGCCTCGCGGCAACTTTCAGTATGTGCCGCGTGTTCAGCGCCCGCCGCTGGATACACGCGCAACCGCACCAAGCTTCACAGGGGGTATTGGTGCAGGAGATGATGGCGCCGCTGATGTGGGGTATTCTTCTGGCCGCCAATGGGGGCTGTCGGTTGTAGTTGTCCACGACTTGCGTTCCCAAGCCGGCATGGGTGGGATCAATCTGGCACAGGTGGGTGGTGACAACGTGATTTATGCTATCACCAATGCTGCATCATCTGAAAACGTGCCGTGGGTGCAAATCGAAGTGCCGGGCGTTGGGCGCGGTTGGGTTGAACAGAGCAAATCGATCTTCCGTCCGCTGGGGTGTGGTTTCAGCGTCGTCGAGATGACCCAAAGTCGCGAGCTTTCGGCAGGGCCAGATGGCACAGGCGGCGATAAGGATAAATTCATTGCTGCGGGGCAAGAAGCCTATTTGTTGGATGAGCGTGGCAGCCTGTTCAAAATTGAGTTGATCAATGGCAGCACGGGTTGGGTTGATCGTTCGGCAGTTATCGTGCGCGATGAGTCAAAGGTCACCAAACCGCCGTGCACTGGCGGCGGGTCGAGTGGGACACCTGTCAGCGGCAGTGGGGAAGGGCAGGGCGCTGGCAGTCCTGCACCTGCACGCCCGTCTGGCCCCCATGTGATTGTGAATACTGGCTATCTCAATATCCGGTCTGGTGCCGGCGCACAGTACAGCTCAGTTGCCAGTGTCCCGGGTGGAACACGGCTTGAGGCGCTTGGTTTTGCTCCTGACGGCGTCTGGATTCTTGTTGGGGGTGATTTTGGCCGCGGTTGGGTCAATGGTGATTATGTGCTGTTCCGCGGGGTAGCCAGCAGCTTGCCCATCATCCGTGACACAGCGGGACAGACAGCGCTGCCAACCGCACAGCTTACCCGTACTATTACCCTGTATGCTGCTCCGAACTTGACGTTGGGGGTTGTAGGGACATTGAATGCGCCCAACAGCTACACAGTCATTGGCAAGACCGCTGATGGTCTATGGGTGCAGTTGACCTCGCCAGTGGGTATTGGGTGGGTGCAAGCCGACTTCGTGATTGTGCAGGGCAATACCGCACAAATCCCTGTGGTGGGTAGCAACTGACCATATTCTACTTGAGTTTTGACACCCAAAAGGCATACACTCCCCGTGTATGCCTTTTGGCGTTTTTTGCATAGGAGCAGGACAGTCTATGTCATCTGATTATCTAAATCTTCTAGCTGATGTGAACAAGGCGGCCTCTGAGCCACCAAAGCTCACACGTTCATCCTTTATGCGCGAGCGTTTGCCTTCGATAGCACTGCCGCCTGTTATTCAAACACAGGCACGTATTGCGGTTTATCCGTGTTCTGGGGCTGATGCTGATGCTGCTGTCATCGGCTCTGGCTTACTTTTGATGCTGGGGGCGCTGCTTTATCGTTTTACTTCGACACAAGTTTATCCTCTGCCATTTGCGCCACAGCTGCCTAATCCTATAGCCTTTACACCAGAAGATTGGATACCAGATGAATTGGATGCCAATGTCTTTATCTGGGGACGGCTCGATAAAACGGGCAGCGAGTTTGAATTGGTGATATGGGCCGATATGGAGCAAGGGGATGAGGACACACACTCATTCACACTAAAGTCGGGCAGCTATTCCGGCTTTTTGGTGGGCTTGACTGAGCTGGCAATGTCGGTGGCATTGACACTAGATTTGAAATGCCTTTTGTCGATGCGCGGGGAGTGGATAGACAAGCTGCGTGGTGGGTATCCGTCGGATACGGATACTGTCACATTTATCCGGCAATTTTATCAGGTGCATATGGTTTGGGCTGCCGGCAAGCTGCCAGAAGCGCTTGACCTTTTGACCGACCTTAATACATCTGCCAACAGCCTAAACAGCCCATTGTTTGATTGGTGTGCCGCAACAGCAGCGGTGCTGCACGCTGTGCTGTCACTGCGCAGTGGGGGTGAATATGATGTCATTCATCGGTTTATGACAGAGAATTCACATGCCGATCGAGGCCTTTCTGTGGCTCCTCTGATGACTTTTCGTTGGAAAGCCACCGACATCCTCAAGGCAGCTCTCGAGGCGCTTGAAGAAACCATCGAGAAATATCCAGACACATCAGAAGTTTGGGTTGTGCTGGCGCTAACTTATCAGCGGCTTTCCCGCCCAGATTTGTCGATCGAGGTTTGCCAAAAGGCTTTTGAATACGGTATCCAAGACGCCAGTCTATACTTTGTATATGCCGACTCGCTTATCGATGCTCATGATGCTTCTCTTCATATCCCGTCCCTGCATTTTTTGCCGACAGGGGAGATACAGTCAGAACGACTACACAGTCTGCGAGAAGGTCTTTCGGCACTTGCTCGATTTGAACTGCCTCCTCAGCTTGATCGAATGGCAGAATGGGTTATCGCTCAGGTTCAGTACCAAGGCGCTGATCCTGATGTTTACCGTGTTTTTCAGCAGCTCCTCGAACTTGACCTAGACGGCGCTGACATCGAGACTGTACTGCAAGCCGCCGCTGAGTTCGAGGATGTCTCGTGGATGTCTGATGGCCTGAAACGCGCTTCTTCATCTGCACCACAGCGGTACATCGCATGGTATGGGTTGGCTCATTTGGCTCACATCAAGGGGGATACTGCATTGGCACAAAACGCAGCCGCCAAAGCGCGATCACTGGCAGTTACCCCACACCAAAAAACAGCCTCACAACTGCTGGCGCTAGAACTGACTTCACCCGGCTTTCAGGCGGAGCTAGCAGAACTCATCCAGAAGCTGCAAGCCGATCCATATGCGGTCATCTACGAGAAAGACCTCGAATTCCTGGAATACATCGTGGAGATGGCGCCGGATTATGCTGAGGCCCATCTGACCTTGTCGCGGGCTTATCAACGGGTAGGGGAGGTCAATACCGCCCTAGAAGTCTTGTTAGACGCCGAAGCCGCCGGCATTGTGGGGGCAGAGCTGTATCTGACCTTAGCAGAGCTTTTGACAGATGAAGAACAGTATGATCTCGCCATTGAGTATGTGCAAAAGGGCCTTGATCTAACCCCGAATGATATTGCGCTGTTGACACAAGCAGCCCTGCTCTCACATCTAACTGGTGAAGAAGAGGTTGCTCGGGCTTTCCTGCGGCGTGCGCATGCCATTAGCGCATTTCACCCACGCATCATCGCCGTCACACAGCGTATACAATCTGACGAAGACGACGAAGGCCAGGAAGAGTAAGAAGAGTAACACGTAGTCAACGCCTTTTGAGGGGGCTTACGGGTGTGATAGAACATCGATCTGCCCGTGAGTCCCATCAATCAGGCTTTTTTTAACTTTTTCGACTGTTTGTTCTGCAACAGACAAATCGATTACCACGAATTCGCCAAAGGTTTCTGTCAAAATCTCGGCATCAAAATCTGCCAGAATGCGTTTTACGCCGTTGTAGTGCGGATAGGGCAGGTTTAGCCGAAGAAAAGCACGCGAGACTTTCTCAACACGCTTTAAATCCCGCAATACCGCGACCGCGGCATCAGTATACGCTCGCACAAGCCCGCCTGTGCCCAATTTGATACCACCAAAATAGCGCGTGACGATAATGAGTGTGTCGCCCAGCCCACTACCGCGAAGCACCGCCATCACTGGTGGGCCAGATGTACCGGATGGTTCACCAGCATCACTCAAGCCTTCAATGATTGAATTGCCACCGCCAATTCGAAAAGCATAAACATGATGATTGGCATCGGGCATTTGCTTGCGCCGCTGTGCAAGCTGCCATCGCGTATCTTCGACACTCTCTACATACAGTGCTGTGGCGATGAAGCGTGAGCGCTGCACTTCGATCTCGATGGTGGTTTCTTGTGCGGGTATCCAGTAGCTCATATACGCTCATTGCTGATGACCTAAAAAACAGACCTCAGTGTACTTGTTTATCAAACGTATCTCAAATATAGGTTCTTGATTTTTGTGTTTGATAATTTTTCTTATCAAAAGTAATTGACTGCACACAGAAGGCCCTAAGAAAAAGGGCCTTCGTGGTTTTTTTTATCTAGTGGCTACAGCTGGAGCACCCGCCGCCGCTGTCGCTGCCGCTCGATGAGCTGCGGAAGGAATGACCACAGCCGCAGCTGGAAACAGCGTTCGGGTTGTCGATGCGAAAACCGCCGCCCATAAGACTGTCCACAAAATCGATCGTCGCGCCGCGGAGATATGTCATGCTAGAAGGATCTACAACCAAGCGGACACCATCAGTCTCGACGACAACATCGTTCTCTTCGGGGTTTGCCTCAAAAGCCATGCCATACTGCATCCCAGAGCATCCACCACCCTGTACAAAGACACGCAGGACATAGCCCGGGATGCGCCGCTGCTCCAAGAGCGTGCCAATGGTTGCAGCGGCTGCTTGTGTGAGGGTCAATGCGGGGGTTTGGGTATTCAGCGAAATCAAATCATTCTGCGCAAGGTCTACCATTGTCTATGCATCCTTTCGACGGTGCTGCTTCTATGGCAACAAGGCAATTACGCTAACCGATACACGCATTGTAGCGCTATCCATACCTAAAGGTCAATAAGTCTAACGTATCTCTTTTTTATTATAATGCAAACCAATATGAGCAATGATCATCACCATCGCTCAGGCGGGTCAAGCGTTGTGCCGGCACTCCCACCAGTTTTTCGATCAGGCGCATATCCATCGCACACAGCAACCATGTACGATTAGCGACATCATGATATGGACAGCCCATGGTGGTCAGAACAATGCCCGCGTCTACGTTTTCCCACATGGCTTGGTAGCCGCGCGCGTTTAGAAAATCGACCACCGCATTCATTCGTTCTTCACGGGTAGCAGCCTGATGAATATCGGGCATTTTCTCTGCAAGTTGTTCGGCCAGCGCATCGGCTAATTCATCCGGTGTTCGCCCCGCTCCCAATTCTGTTTGCAGCACCAGTGAGAGTACTTCAGCATAGTTGTGATGCTGCCCGCGCGCGCGAAGGGTCAGAGCAAATGCGTGCTGAGTCCTACCCCGCCCGCCTCGTTCAAGACATTTGGGCGCCGACACTAAACCGTCCT
>DAOUCZ010000068.1:0-4297 GCA_034431675.1 Anaerolineae bacterium
CACAGCGCCCTTGCCAGATGTATTCGTGACGACTCTGCGGGCCATAGCCTTTTCTTGTCCTTTCGTGGCGTGCGCTGCCACGGTTCTACGACGATATAATCCCCATCAATGCGCGCCATCTCTGGGCGCGAGCGCGCGCCCCAGCGCAGCATCCGCTCTTTGGGGGTGATGCTGTACAAATCGGCAATGCGCAGCTGGGTGGGGGCCATCTCTAGGGCACATACCAACGCCTTGCGGTTGCCCAGCGCGCCAGCATGCACCATCCCACGCAGCACCCCCCAGATGATGACATCACCACCGGCCACGATTTCGGCGCCGGCGTTCACATCCCCAATCACCACCACGTGCCCCTCGGTGCGAACCGTGCGCCCACTGCGCAGCGTCCGGGGGACGAGCAGCCCGGGGGTGGCTTCTTCCTGCGGGTCATAGGCCTGTGTGTGGAATGCCGCGGTATCTTCTTGTGGAGCGGGTTCTGGGGTGCTGGTGGCCTGCCCCACGCGTAAATCCAACGCGTCGGCGGCGTCATAGGTGGTCGGGCTGTCGGTCAGCACCTGTGCAATCGGCAGATTGCGGCGGTCTAAAGCAGCTTTCAGCGAGGCCAGCGCCGCCTTTGGCACAGGCCGATTGCCCAGATTAACCGTGATGCGCGACCCCGTGAAAAAGCCGGCCTGCTTATCGATGCGCTCGGTCAGCTCGCGGATGGCGGCCTGCCATTCGCTGTCTGGATGGATGATAATCAGCAGTCCATCGCGAACGCCTTTGATGTCGATGTATCCGTCTTGCATGAGAAATGCGCCTGTGCCGCCCGCGCCCGATAAGCCAGAACTGCCACACAGTATACCGCAAAGCCCAATGTTTTGCGCCATCCCCCGCCGGTGATAGGACACAAGTCCCGCATCAGCAGGGGATACCCCTAACGCTGCAAATCAACAGCTCTATGGCATCGGCAGCGGGTTTTGCACCACAAAGGCCACCACCTGCGAGAGTGACTTGCCCCGGTAGGCATCCACCGAGCGCACCTGCCACGTATATGCCCCATCGGTCAGCGGCAGCGGTGGCATTGCGCTGCATATCCCTGCCGTACAAGCGTGTGCTGGCACCACCTGCTTGCCCACCAGTGTATTGCTCATATCGCGAATGAGCAGCACATAACGCACCGCAGTGGGCACGGTCTGCCACATAAACACCGGCGCAGGGCCGGTAACCGCCGCGTCCAGCGGGTCAATCAGGGTGACCGGGCCGGGCAAATCCATGGTGAACGAATAACGCAGCGAGCGGGCTTTGCCAAACGGGTTCTGCGCCTGCACATCCCAAAACACAATCTGCCCATCGCGCAGAGCCAGCCCATAGGCACGCAGGTCTACCGTGCACTCCCGCCCGCACCACGCCGGCCACACCGGCGCTTTCTGGCGCACCAGCTTGAGCGGTGTGCCGGTTATATCATAAAAGCGCACCACATGGGCATTGGCCAAGCCCCCGGGCCTAAAGCTGACAGTCGGATCGGTGACCAATGCCCCATCGGGCGGTGAGACCAACACTGGCACCTGCGCCGGAATACGCTCACGGGCGCGGTCAGACCCGAGCATCTGCCAGTTGGGTTGATTGGCCATGACCACCCCCGACTCGCCGTTGTACAGCACTGTCGTCCAATTTGCCCCACTGACGACCATCAGCGCACCGGTGCGGCGGTCAACACGCCACACATCGGGCATAGCATCGCGGTTGTAATCCCCCACCATGAAACCGACCGCATTCAGGCCTGTATGCGTAGAGGGCATCGGCAGCTCGGCATTAGATAATGTGGTCAAAAAGTCCGTGCCGTCTATCACCGTCACCACAGGCTGGCCAAACGCCCCACCCCGCGGCGTGATGCGCCACACATCGGGCACACCATCGTTGTTGTAATCGGCCACCGCAAAATGAATGTCGTTATAGCTGCTGGGGGCGGCAAAACCGGTTTGCACCTCGGCCAGCAGCGCCCCAAAGTTCGCCCCATTCACAATACGCAGCATCGTCTTGCGCGTCACACGGTCGGGGATAAAGGCGTAGATGTCCAGCTTGCCATCACGGTTGTAATCCGCCACCGCAAAGCGCGCGGTATCGTCCAGCGGCGGCAGCACCGTCGGGGTATCTGCCAACAAGTCATACAGCACCTCGCTGCGCAGGTCTATCACGCGCAGCGCAGTGGTGTTGCTGGTATCCATCCGCCGGTGAAACACCCACAGGTCGGGGCGGCCATCGTTGTTATAATCGCCTGCGGCAAAGCTGGTGTTCAGCTCCACCGGCTGCGGTGGCAGCGTGGTCTGCTTAAAGTGGCCCACGCGCGTTGGGTTGCGCCCATCATAAATCCACACCTGTGTGTCCGAGCCGTCTATGGGCCGCCAGTTCACCATCCACAAATCGGCATAACCGTCACGGTTGTAGTCCATCCGGCGGTCAAACTGTGGGCCAAGCGGGGTCGGGGTCATCCCGATTGGGGTGGCCGTAGAGTTGGGATAAGGGGTGGGTGTCGCGCCTCCCACCGGCTCATAATACACCTGACCATTCCCCGCGCACACCGTAAACCCGTCACGGGTGCGGCGCATACATCCTTGATATGGGCTGCTGCCGTCGCGCACTTCCCACCCGCCAAACACGCTGCCAGCAATGTTGACGAAGGTCTGCGAGTCGGGATAGACAAAGCTGGTCGAGTCATAACGCCGCAGCGAGAAATGCACATGTGGGCCGGTCGCAAAGCCGCCGCAGCCCGTGGCCGCGCCTTCATCGGCCACCCACTGGCCGCGCTGCACCAATTGGCCGTTGCCAATGCGGATATTGATGACGTGATAATACCCTGTGCGCCATCCCCCCGGATGGTCGATGCGTATCAGGTTGGGACAGTCGCTGGGCACCCATGCGATGCCGCCGTCTGCTGCACGAATGCGCCCCGCCGCTGTCCCCGGAAAAGCCATATCAACCGCGCTCCACGGACGGCTGTTGGTGCCCGCACCGTTGGGATGTGGGCCGCCGGTCAGCGTCCATGTTTCGCCCATCGCATACGGCAGGCCAAGGTTTGCCCCCGCGCGGGTGACACTGGCAGGTTGTGCCAGCATCGAGCGCGCTGCTTCTGGCATCACACCGGTTGGGATGACCGACAGTGCCGCCTGAAACTCTGGAGACCCCTCCAGTAGAGTTTGCCAGCCCCCCCGCCCTGCGTCATAGCGCGATAAAAACAGGCGGATGTCTGGCTCGGCATGTAGGCCGTCTGGCACGCGCACGGTCAGCAAGCCAAACGCCCACCCGTCCCGCACGCTAATATCCCCTGCGCGCACACGGGTTTCTTCGGGCACAGGCTCACCACTGCGACTGGCCGCCCAAGCCCCCAGCAGCGCACCGCGTGCCGAATCCGAAATCTGGGCGGCAAGCACGGGATCAGGCGGCAAAGGCAGTGGCTCGGCGGGGGTCTGGGCTGCTGCAAAAGCGCTCATCAGTACCAGCAAAGCGAGGATCAACAGAGTCAATACGGTCGGTCGGTTCATGGTTTCGGCCCAATTATAACGAAACACAAATTGATATTACAGCATTGTAACATGAAGTTGAGAAATGCAAACATTAAAACCATCCCCAACCTCAGGTAAACTTCTGTGCGAAGGGAGAACCTGCCATGGAACTCAGATTATTGATCGAGGCGCTGCTGCGGCGCTGGTATTGTGTGGTGCTGCCGGTGCTGATTGCTGGCATATTTGCCGTGCCAGAGCTGCTCTCCGCCCCATCGGGGGTGCCGTCCTACAGCGCATCCATCCGCTATACTGCCGCGCAGGTGTTGGAGGCCATCCCTAACCGCGATGGGGATTATCAAGATGTGTGGCTGGCTTCGGAGTTGACCGTCAACGCCTTTACCGATTGGGTGCGTGGCAGTCGCTTTGAGCAGATGGTGCGGCAAGAGGCTGAGAGGCAAGGGCTAAGCCTGACGACGGGGGCATTCAGCATCAGCGCGGAAAACGATAAGAGTGTGGGCAAAATCATCTTGACCGGCGCAGATGCTGAGCAGCTCGGGCGCGTGGCAGAGGCGGCGGTAACGGTGATGCGCACCGCCTCGCGCGAGGTGTTCCCACAGCTGGGCGGCGAAGCGGCACAGGTAGAGTTACTGGACGAACCGCAGGTCACCACCATCCCACCGCCAATTGCCAATCGCCTGCTGCCGGTGATACGGGTGGCACTGGCGGCCCTGCTGGGTATTGGGCTGGCGCTGGTGATCGATTATGCCGACCCATACCTGCGCCGGCGTGCACAGCTCGAGTCGGCGGGGATTCGTGTG
>DAOUCZ010000069.1:0-14785 GCA_034431675.1 Anaerolineae bacterium
TATCAGGATTGTCAAAGTCGTATAGGCCCACCGGATAGTGACGGGGGTTATCACTGTCGTCTACCTGCGGGTCGAAAGTGGGCTGGGTAGAGAAGTCACAAATCTCGCCAAACCAACACGCCCCACCCCCCTGAAAGTGGATGAACAGCTTATCCGTCGGCTCATCTGACTTGCGCACAAAATACTGATACGGCGTGGTAGTCGAACATACCGTCCCCTCGCCTCCCGGTATCGATACCCATTGGCCGGCAGGCAAATCATCAAACGTAGGCTGCGGGGGTGGTGTCTGCGCGCTAGAGCTGTACGCCATCACCACCAAAACCATCACACTAAGCAAAAATCCCAGACGCTTCATCTTCATTTGTCAAAAAATCCTTTCATGTCTCTGCACATCGCCCAAAACCTTAAGGCAATCTGAAATTACCACGAACCATCCAACCACGCAAAACCGCCCCCATTTTCTCTTCCTCACCTCACAGAAAACATGATATTGTTATAAAAATCACAAATCAAACGCTCATCAACAGGAGCATAGTCATGCCAGCCCATGAACACGCCATTATTATCGGCAGCAGCATTGCCGGTATGCTGACCGCCGCCGCGCTCGCTCCTCACTTTAACAAAATCACCCTGCTGGAGCGCGACGAACTGCCAGCAGGGCCACACGATCGCAGCGGCACGCCACAGAGCAAACACCCTCACAACGTGCTGACACGCGGCCTCAAAATCATGGAGTCGCTGCTGCCCGGCCTAGAAGACGACATCCGCGCCAGCGGTGCCCCTTTTGCCAACTGGGGCAAACATGTGCGCACCCTGACGCAAAATGGTTGGCTGCAAAACATCGAGACCGAACTGTATTCACCGGTCATCAGCCGAGCCATGTTGGAGTGGCTCATCCGCCAGCGCCTGACCAACACATACCCCACCGTTGGCATCATGCAAGGGGTACAAGTCATCGACTTGTTGGCCGATGACTCGCGCCAGCAGATACGCGGCGTACGGCTGAAGCAGCGCGGAGCAAATGCACAGGTCACCGAGCTGACTGGCGATTTTGTGATTGATGCCGCGGGACGTGCCTCCAAGATGCCGGATTGGCTGGAAGCGCTTGGCTATCCGCGTCCTGCCGAAACGGTGGTAGACCCCAAGGTGGGCTATGCCACCCGCCTGTATCGCAAACCGGCTGACTACGATAAACCATGGCACATCATCTATATGCCGGCCAAAGCCCCCCAAACCCGCGGTGGCGCAGTGTTCGAGATCGAGGATGGGGTGTGGATGGTTGCCCTAGGGGGCTATGCGGAGGATTACCCCCCCAACGACGAAGCAGGTTTCATCGCCTTTGCTCGCTCACTGTCAGAACCAGACATTTACGACGCCATCCTCAGTGCAGAGCCGATCAGCGACATCGTGGGGTATCGGCGCACCAACAACGTGATGCGCCATTATGAGCGCCTCAGCCGGATGCCGGCAGGCATCGCCATCGTCGGTGACGCGGTCTGCGGGTTTAACCCGATTTATGGTCAAGGGATGACTGCCGCGGCCATGGGCGCGGCCCTGCTGGCCGAATGCCTGCGCGAGGCTGGGGCAGAACTAGACGCTGTTGGGCCAAAGTTCCAAAAACGCCTCGCCCAACAGAACAGCCCCATCTGGCTGATGTCTACCGGTGAAGACTTTCGGCATAAAGCCACCGAAGGCCAGCGCCCAGGATGGTTTGCGCGCCTCACCCAGATTTATCTGGACTGGGTTCTGGAGGTGGTGGTGGGCAACGACGCACTAGCCGAAAAGTTCTTGTATATCGTCAACCTCGACGCGCCGCCAACCGCGCTGTTTCAACCTGCGGTCATGGCCGCAGTAATGCGCCATAAGCTGGGTGGGGCAGCTCGTCAATAACCGCTGTCTGCCCCACCTATCACAAGCCGGCACGGCGTTACTGCACGTTCTGAGCAAAAGCCGCGCGGCTGTTTTCGATGTACTCCAGCGACTGATGGCGGAAATAGGTGTCATACAGCTCAGCATAATGCCCGCCAGACTGCATCAACTGTGCATGGCTGCCCTGTTCGATGATTTCTCCGTTCTTCAGCACGATGATTCGGTCTGCACTGCGAACTGTGCTCAGACGATGCGCAATCAAGATAGAGGTCGAGCGCTGCAAAATCAGTTCCAGCGCCTCCTGAATCTGTGACTCGGTGAAGGGGTCAACACTGGCAGTTGCCTCGTCCAGCACAAAAATGGCGGGCTGCTGCACCAAAACCCGCACAAGGCTGACCAGCTGACGCTGCCCCATGCTCAGTCGCGCGCCACGCTCTCCCACATCAGTCAATAAGCCGTTTGGCAAAGTGTCCAGCCACTCCCCGCCGCCAATGCTGTGGGCAATCGCCTCAATCTCGGCATCGGTAGCCTGCGGGCGCGCATAGCGCAGGTTCTCCAGCACCGTCCCGCTGAACAAAAATGGCTGCTGCGGCACAAGCCCCAGCTTGCCGCGGTAATCGTGCAGGTTGAGGGTTCGGATGTCACGCCCATCCACGCGGATTTGCCCGCTCTGAAATTCGTAAAAGCGGGTCATCAGCTTGGCGATGGTCGATTTGCCCGCGCCAGTGTGCCCAACAAACGCCACACTTTCCCCGGGCGCAATCGTCAGATCGAAGTCCTTCAAGACCGCCGTGCCATCTTGATAGGCAAACGTTACACGGTCAAACTCAACTTTGCCCTCCAGTGACGTCACCGGCTCTTGCGCGGTCTGTACCACCGTGTTGCCCGCATCAATCAGCGCAAAGATACGCTCGGTGGAACTAAGCGCCTGCTGAAACTGACTCCAGAACGTCGACAGGTTGAGGATGGGGAAATAGAACCGATCAACACCCTGCAAGAACAAATACCACATCCCCAGCGTAATCTGGCCGGCCACTGCCGACTGTGCACCCGCATACGTCACCAGCGCAATCACCACCCCGGCGATGATGTTAAGCACGGGAAACACCGCCGCCAGCACCAACCCGCGCGACATATTGGCTTTGAACGAATCGCGGTTCACACGGTCAAACTCGGCATATAACGTCGCTTCACGGCGAAAGTTCTTGGCCACCATGATGCCACTGACGCTCTCTTGAATGGCATCGTTGACATTGGCGGTGGCACGACTGCCCACCCGTGTGGTGCGGCGCGCCAAATGGCGAAAGCCCGCGCTCACCGCCAGCGTCACCGGCGTGGACAGCACCAGCATGGCCGTCAGCGGCAGTGAAGCATTGAGCAGCACCACCAGCAGCACCACCAGCTGAATCATCTGGGTTATGACGTCGCTAGCAATCACCGCAACTTCGCCAAACTCCTGCGTGTCGTTGGTGATGCGGCTGACGATTTTGCCCGATTTATTCTTGTCATAAAACGCAAGGTCGCGCTCCAGCGCCGCGTGAAAAGCATCCTTGCGCATCTGTCCGACCACGCTGCCCAGCGTCACACTGGTGAGGTAGCGGCGCAGCCACCCGACAAAATACTGGACAAAGGCCGTCACCACCAGCGCCACCACAAAAAACGTCAGCGCATTGGCCGATTCTGGCACACGCTGCATGTTGTGCAGTGATTGAAACAGCCACGCCGGTTGATAGAACTGAAACCACGGCAGGCCGCCCCCACCCGACTGCACCGCATCAATGGCATCAGCAAACCAGATGGGCTGAAACGCCGACAAAAACGACAGCACCGTCAAGCTGACGAGGATAATCGCCACCTCGCGCTTAAACCCGCCAAGGTAACTGCCGATTCGCCGGTAGAGATAATTATCATCATACTGGCGGTCGTATTTGTCGCCTTGCTCCAAACCCCGGAACATCCCCATGTGGTCTCACCCGCGTTCTATGGCCATTCAACTTTATCTGAATGACCAAGATACCACGAAAGAGCGACAAAGCGGACTGGATTGGTCTCAACAATGGCTAAGGGTTGGGCCACCCCTCATAGGCCGCGATTTTAGCCCGCCAATCCTCTGGAACGGTGATGGTGGCATTGTTTTGATAATCAAAAGCCACCCCAACAATCACAGCGCGCGCCGCCAGCACCGGCAAACCACCGCGCTCCACCATCACCAGATGCTCCATCTCGAAGCTCTTGCCGCCAATGCGGGTGGTACGGCTAAACACCAGCGCTTCCCCGTCATCCATCGTCACCGGTGAGCGATAGTCCACCTCGGCACGCGCCATAATGATACCGTAGGGGCTGGCCTTGCCATCCCACAAACCAAGGTCACGCACATAGGTGATGCGCGCCTGCTCCACATACGTCAGATACTTGGCATTGTTGACATGACCAAGTGTATCCATATCGGCATAACGCACGGGCAGCGCATAACCATGGCGAAAGCCATCAGGAGTCTGCAATGTCATCGGGCTTCCTCAGTTCACATATAATCAAATCATGGTTAGAATACGAACGGTCAAACTCTACCGCGCGGCCAGCCATTCGCGCAAGAACCGGACAAAATCGGGCCGGGTGCTCAGGAGTTGTGTGCCGCGCCCCGCCTCGTCAAACGCCTGAAGCACCGCATTCTGGGCGGTCTGACGCACGACATCCGCCGCCCGCACCGAGGCGGAATCTTCGCGGCTGACCGCCAGCAAAATCCGGCGCGGCCCCATGCTGCGGGCAGCGTCGGTCAGGGATGGCAGCTCGGCAGGGGTGATTAGCACCGCCCCCACGCAGCGCGACTGCGCTGCACAGCCCACCAAGGCCACATTCGCCGCCTCTTCTACCCCCACCACAAACAACCGCGAGGCATCAACATCGGGCTGAACCGCCAAGGTATCAAACACCGCCGATAACCCCGCGGCATCTGCCCCCAGCTGGCCTTCCACTGTCAGCACGGTATATCCGGCATCCCTCAGGGTAACCGGCAGCCCACCCCATGCTTCAAAGGTCGCCCCGACTAACGCCACGCCGGCCATGCCCGCCCGCCCAGTATAGGCCTCGGCATTCAGGCTTCGTCCGTCACGCAAAGTGACCGTAATCAACAGCGGGCGCTCAATACGAGGCAGCGCTATCTCGGTCGCCACGCCCGAATCCGCCGGCAGCCCCGCCAACTCGGGCAGGGTGATGCCATCCCCCATCGGCACTTCGCCGCTGTAGGGGGTTGGGAAACGGATGTCAGGTGTCGGACTGGGCAGCACATCGGGATATTCGGGCGTCGGAGTGGGGCTGGGTTCTGGCCCAAATATCACATCACAACCCACCAGCATCACCGCCAGCAGGCTCACCACACAGGAGAAAACTCTTAAATTTCGACTCAACATCGCCTAACCAGTCGTCAAAGCGTCAACGAAGTTATATAATACGTCAATGTTGCAGCACATTCACCGTTGGGAGTGGGAAGGTATGCCGCAGTCCATGTTCCGTAATATCTCTCTTGCCTTGATGCTGGCACTGGTCAGCGTGGTGGCCAGCGGATGCCTGCTGCGCGCCAGTTCCGAAGAAATACCGGCAACCGCCATCGCCCAGAACCTGCCAACCCTGACGCCCACCGCTACCGAGACGCCGATCGAGCCGACACCCGAGCCGCAAATCACCACCGAGTTCATCGTGATCACCGCCACGCCAGATGAAACCACACTGGCGCTGCAAGCCACCGCCGATGCACTGGCTACCCTTGGCTTCTTCCTAGAAGCCAGCCCAACCCCAGAAGCCACCCTGATTGCACAATTCGACGCGCCCACCCTCGACCCGCTGATTGTGGCTGTGACCGAGACGATCGCGGCGGCCACGCAGGTCTATATCGACCAGACACTCACCGCCGAAGCGCCCATTTTCTTGCCCAGCGACACCCCGACGCCAGAGTTCTTCCCGACCGCCACCACCGAAATCGTCCAGCCCGTCGGCACGGACTGCGTGCACGTGGTCAGCGCGGGCGAGAACCTGTTCCGCATCGGTCTACGCTATGGCGTGCCTTATCAAACCATTGCCAACTACAACGGCATCGCCAACCCAGCAGTCATCCGCATCGGTCAGCAGATTACCATCCCCAACTGCGGCCAAGGGGGTGTCAGCGGCATCGGCAGCGGCGGCAGCGAGGGCACGGGCAGCAGCGGCTTCCCCTCCTCTGGCAGCAGCACGGTCGGGACGGGCGGCATCTGCGGCGGCACCTATGTGGTCGATCAATATGAGACCTTGTTCGGCATCTCGCTCAAATGCAACGTGCTGATTCGCGACATCATGGCGCTCAACCCGTCCATCACCAATCCAGACCTCATCTACTTCAATCAAACGCTGAGCCTGCCGTAAACCGTCATGCGCGAGACCGTCAATCACACCCAACGGATTTATACCGGTCGCGTTATCGCGCTGGACGTCCACCAAGTCAGCCTACCCGACGGCGCGCCCGCCACCCGCGAGCGCGTCGTCCATCCCGGCGCGGTGGCGATTGTGGCCCTTGACCCCGCTGGCCATGTCCTGCTGGTGCGCCAGTATCGCCTTGCCGCCGATCGGGTCATGCTTGAAATCCCCGCAGGAACGCTCAACGCAGGCGAAGATCCGGCAGAATGCGCCGTGCGCGAGCTTCAAGAAGAAACCGGCTATCGACCCGGCAAGTTGGAATCGCTGGGGGGGATTTTTGTCGCCCCAGGCTATACCACCGAATACATCCACCTGTATCTGGCAACCGATCTGATCGAATCTCGCCTGCAAGGTGACGAAGATGAATTTATCGAGGTCGAACGCGCCACGCTGACACAAGCCGTGACGTGGGCGGTGGATGGCACGCTGATTGACGCCAAGAGCGTCAGCGGTTTGCTAAAAGCAGCCCGTCGCTTTGGCGTGTAAAGCGCGCCGTCCACCGCAAAGACGTATACAGAAGAAATGGTTATCGAGTCTATGGTGCGCGTTGCGCAGTTTGGGATTGTGCTGGGCGCTTGGGGGTTTGTACTGCTGATAGTCGGGCTGTTCCCCGGCGTACTGGGCCGCCCCCCTACCCCCGGCGTCGGGTTGGTGCAGCTGTTGGCCATCTGGGCAGGGTTTAGCCTATTGGTCTTCGGTGCACTGCTGTATGTCAAGTTCACCTTCTATACCACCGTGCCGTCCAACCTCGCCCAGCAGATTGGCTCTCGGCTTGGCCTGACTGGACTGGTCTTTGCCGCCATCATCGGCCTTGCCGACGTGGTCGGCATCGGCAGCAGTCAAGGGATTGCCGCCGGCGACATCCTCGTGGGCCAACTCCAGATTATCGGCATCATCGGCAGTTTCTTTTTGTCGTCGCTGGGTGTGCTCATCTATACCATTGCAGGAGAACCGGATGTCTAGGGAGCAATAACGGGTAGGTCTGCCCAGTTACCGGCAGCGTTCCCCTGCTCGTCCAGCACATCCAGCGCAAAGATTTGCCCGGCCTGCGCCCCTTCACCCAGTCGATAAAACCCGACACGCAGCGCGCTCAGCGAAGTCAGCCCATCGGCAGACACCCATGTATACAATGTGTCGCCGGCGCACCAATGGCGCGCCTGCCAAAAGCGTGCATCGGCCTGCCCAATGCGCTGCCCTTCTGTGTCTAGCACATGCACAAAATACTGCACATCGTGCCGGCGGGCCTCATAAAACCGTCGGTCTGGCGCATCAGGCAGCACCCAGCGCAGATACACCTTATCACCCGTCAGCCCGTAGCCGGTTAACTGCACCCCGTTATCAAAACGCACCGGCGCTTCTAGGGCACGAATCATAGGGCCTGTCCATGGCGTGCTGTGGTCAAAAACAACCACTTGATAGGGAGCAGCGCCATCACGGTTTGGGATGCGGTTGGTCTGGACTGCTGCCGCGCCATAGCGCGCACTCAGGTTGGGACTGCCATCCGGTGTGACCAGCAGCGCAAAAACTTTGCCATCCGCCGGCCAAACCGCATACCCATCAAGAGGCAGTGCACGCACGCAGCGCGCACGATCACGCAGCATCACCGGCCAGCGAGCGGCCTCACTGTCAAACCAGATGTCCATGTCCTGTGTCAGCACGATGACATCATCCACCTCTCGCGGGAGCGAATCGGTGACATGGTTGAGGATGAAGGCCGGCGTGGTATATCCTGATGTTCCCGCCCCAATCTGCACGGCGCGCGCAGTCGATTGATGGAGCACATCAGCCCACTGACCCGCCCCTGCCACCGCGTAAGCCACACATCCAATCAGCAGCGCCCTCCACACCCATCGACGGGTCGGGAATGCCGTCACAGAAGCGCCCCCCAGCAAGGCAAAAGCCGGCAGCACAGGCACCAGATAATGCGGCCATACATTGCTCAAGGCAAGGTCAAAGGCTAACGGCGGCAGCAGAATCCACAGCCCCAGCGCCACCCCCATACGCCATCCTCCAGCACGGCGCATCACGGCCCAAACGCCCAAAACCATCATCAACAGCAGCAGCGCGCTGGCCCATATCGGCATCCCCATCACAGTGGGGTCGTCTGGCAGCATCCACGCCGCAACAGCGTCACCGGTCAGCAAGCGCACCCAATGCACCCACATCGACACCCCGCCATCCAACTGCTGCGATGTCCCACGCGCCAACGCAGACGATAGCCCTTGTGGGTCTTGTGCCAGCCTCTGCACAATCCCCAACGCAAAAGGCATCAAAACCACCGCAGACAGCCCAACCCCAACCATCAGCGAGGGCCAGTGCCAGCGCCGTCGCCCCGTCCATATCAGCCACCCAAACAATGGAAGCAGTGCCCACGCTGCAAAGTGGATTTGCATCCCCCACAGCATCACCGGCAGGATGAGCGCCTGTGCCGCCCGTCTCCCCTTGTCAAATCCACGCTGAGCCAGCCACAATGCCAGCAGCAGAAAAGGCACGGCATAATCCTGCGCCCAGATTTTGCGGCTGTACATCACCGCCCATGGGTTAGATGCATACAAAACCGCGGCCACCAGCGCCGGCCAAAACCCAAACCAGCGCAGCGCAATCAGATAGAGCAGGGCCACCCCGCCCACATTGAGCAGCGCCACCCATCCCGTAACAAAGACCACATCATTCCACAGCCAAAAGGCCGGCGCTAAGGTGTATACGGTGATTGGTGGATTGGGAATGCCCACCGAAGAGACAATGCCCTGAAGCGGCAGAGTCTGGCCGTCAGCCATCTCCTGCGCCAACATCGACAGCATCGCCTCGTCGTGATAAAACTCCACGCTGTCCAATCGATAAAAACGCAAACCTGCTGCCAGTATCACCACCAGCAGCAGGCCTATCCATTCATGACGGCGCACAACCATCCTGCCTTAGACCAGTGCAAATTCTTGCGCGGTACACACACGCAGCACACGCGCCAGCTCATGGCCGATATGGTGCGTCTGACCGTTAATCGTCAGGCGCAGTGGGCCATTAAACGGCGCACGCTCGGCCAAGGTAAACCGCGTGCCGGTCTTGAGGCCCAACGTGTCCAGATAGCGCAGCACATCGGCATCGTGGCTGTTCACCCGGCTGACCACCCACTCCACACCCTCGTCAACGTCTGTCAGGGGATAATCCACCACACGCGGCATCACCCCATCCCGAGACGGTATCGGCTCGCCATGCGGGCAGCGGCGCGGATTGCCAGCCATCTCTGCCATCCGCTCCACCAGCGCATCGCTCACCGTACCCCCCAACGCATCAGCAGACTCGTGCACTTCGTGCCACCCAAACTTCATCACGTCGGTCAAAAAGCGCTCCACCACCCGATGCCGGCGGATGTTCTTGAGCGCCTCTTTCACGCCAGCATCCGTGAGCCGTACCCCCTTATAGGGTTCGTGGTCTAGATAGCCCGCATCGCGCAAGCGCTGCACCATGCGCGTCACCGCCGGATCAGACACATTAAGCACTTTCGCCAGCGCCGAGGTCGAGACGTGCTGCGCTTCGCCCTGATAATAGGCAAGCCGATAGGCCTCGGCCAGATACTCCTGCATGGCGTGACTCAGTGACATGGGTGGCGTTCCTGTGACATTGCGAATAAAAACCAAACTTATTGTAAATATACGTCAATTCACTTAGGGTTTGCAAGAGGTTAAACCAGACTGCGGCAGACCCTCATCAAACCATTAAACAAGCAGGGCAGCCATCGTTGCGATGCGCCGCCCTGCTGTATCACCTGCCGTTGGTCTTATTTGCCAAGGCGCTTTTTCAACTCGGCGGTCAGTGCCGGCACAATCTTATAGATGTCACCAACAATGCCATAGCGCGCCAGCTTAAAGATCGGGGCATCCGCATCTTTGTTGATGGCCACAATTACCTTGCTGTTGCGCATCCCGGCCTGATGCTGAATCGCGCCGCTGATGGCCGCTGCGATATACAGGTCTGGGGCGACAGTCTTACCCGTCTGCCCGACCTGATGCGCATAGCTGATGTAACCGGCATCAACCGCCGCGCGGCTTGCGCCAACCGCGCCACCCAACACATCTGCCAGCGGTTTAAGCACGGTCTCAAAGCCGTCTTTTGCCTTCCAGACATCTGGTTTCTCGGTGCCAGCGGGGGCATCCTTAGGGTTGTTGGCGATACCGCGTCCGCCGCTGACGATAATCGCCGCATCAGACAGGTTAACCGTGCCGACCTCGGCCTCAAACGCCTCAATCTTGACGCGCACAGCATCTTCGGCCAACGCTGGTGCAACGCTGATAACTTCGCCCGTGCCACCAGCCTCCGCCGCCGGCTTAAACGCGCGCCCACGCACCGTCACAAAGGTTGTGCCGGTGGCGCTCGCCTCGCTCAAGACCTTGCCGGCATATGCTGGGCGAACCACACTCAGCTGGCCGCCATCCAGACGCACCTCAATGGCATCGGTCAGGATCGCGCTGTCGGTATCCGCAGCACTGGCCGCCATCAGTTCACGGCCCGCACCGGTGGCCACCGACACCACCGCCAGCGGCGTATGTTCCTTCACCAGCTGGCTAAGCAGCGCAGCATACGGCTCTAGACGATATGGCTCCAGCGAAGCGTCATCGCACACCAGCGCCTTGGATGCGCCGCGCGCCACTGCCTGCTGCCCAATGCTGCCGGCATCCTTGCCCATCACCACGGCCACCACCGGCGCGCCCAGCGACAAGGCCGCTCCCAGCGCTTCCCAGCTCGTCGGGCGGGCAGCCCCACCATCGGTCTCAATCCAAACCAGAGTCACACTCATGATTACAGCACCTTCTCCGCCAACAGCTTGTCCACCAACTTGGCCGCCACTTCTTCGGGTTCGCCGGTCAGCATCTCGACCTCGACACTGCGCGCCGGCAGGTTTTTATAGGCCACAACGCGGGTTTTTGCGGTCAAACCGCTCAGCCCAAGGTCGGCCAGTGACCATGTGGGGATGCTGGCTTTGGCTGCCTTGCGGATGCCCATAAACGACGGGTAACGCGGCTCGTTGATATCTTTCATCACGCTCATCACCACCGGCAGTGATGCGCTCACAACCTGTTTGCCACCCTCTACAAGGCGCTCCACCTTAATCGTACCGGCGGCATAATCCACGCTCAGCACCTTAGAGACATAGCTCAGCATCGTCCAGCCCAGCTTACGCGCCGTCTGCACGATATGGCTGTCTGTGCCGACATCCACCGATTCCTTGCCAAAAATGACCAGCTTGGCATCGCCCAGCTTCGTCACTGCCGCCGCTGCCACCGCTGCATAAGATGCGCTGTCGGCGGGATCAAGCGCCGCATCTTCCACGCGGTAAGCCTCGTCAAGGCCCATGGCCAGCGCGTGTTTGAGCGCATCATCATGCATGGCCGGCCCAACGGCAATCACAGCAGACTTACCACCGGCTTTGCCCGCCTGCAAAATCGCTTCTTCCAATGAATATTCATCCCACGGATTGACCACCGTGGCCGCGCCGCCCCACGATACAGCCCCATCCGCCCCGACCTCAACCTTTGCGGCGGTATCGGGCGTGCTGCGCGTAAATGTCACGATACGCAAGGGAACAACCTCCAAGTAATAACCTTTTCAAATGGCCATTTAATTGTACACAATGCCCAAGCGTTTCAACAGTGATGACTGTCACCTTGCCCACCTGACTAACCCATCCACCGCCACGCCCACAAAAATCCTAAAGTGTGTCATAATCGGGCAGACAAGCATGTCATCTGTATTCTGTCCGCTGCACACCGAAAGGCATATATCGATGTTAAGGCGCAGCATCACAGGACTCATCGCTCTTCTGCTCATCCTTGGCGTTGGCGGGATTGCCAGTGCACAGGACAACACTGGCCTCACCGCACAGGACATCGCACGCATCGGTCAATCGGTGGTGTATATTGAGACCTTTCAGCGCGGGCAGCCCTACTCTTTTGGATCGGGCACGATTGTAGACCCTTCGGGCATCATCTACACCAACACCCACGTCATCGCAGACGCCGATGACTACCGCATCTCCATCACGCGCGAGGTGGGCGAGCTGCCAGAAGTGATTGGCTATGCCAGCGTAGTACAGAATTTCAGCCCCGCCGGCATCGACTTCGCTATCCTGCAAATCGACCGTGACCCCAACCGCCGTCCAGTTGACCCGCTGGCGCTCAACCTGCCAGCCCTTGAGTCCGCTGCGCGCGAAACCGCGCTGGGCGAACGGATCTGGGTATTCGGCTATCCGGGGGTGGGAGATGGCTATCTGGTGGTGACGCAAGGCTCAATCACCAGCGTCGAAAACGCCAACATCACCGGTCAGCGCGTGCCGGCATGGTATCGCACCGATGCCGAAATCTCGCCGGGCAACTCCGGCGGTCTGGTGGTCAATGGGCGCGGAGAGTTCCTCGGAATCCCCACCATGGTACGTTCCGAGGAGCGCACGCTCGGGCGTTTGGGCGGTGTGCTGCCGTTCATCGCCGTCGAGACAGTGCTAACCGCTTTTGAAGGGGGCGCAGTCGCCATCACCACCCCTGTGCCGCCCACCAATGTGCGCCAAAGCCTGAGCATCGCCATCAGCAATGTTGAATATGACGTAGCCGTCGAAAATGGCGGGCCGTTGGGCATCAAGTTCTATACCGACATCACCGCCACGGGCTATAACGGCAGGGACATCCGCGCTGCCATCTTCCTATACAACGCAGACAATACCCCTGTCAGCTGCCAAAACATGAGCGAAGAATATTGCGACCCCAATGGCGGCATCACCGTTCAGGCCGTACTGACCCCGTCGTTCGATGACACCATCTGGGAAGACTACTGGTTCTGGATTCCCTATGAGGGCTTCCCGAGCGGCTTGACTGGCTTGGTCAACTTTAATGCACAGGCCAATGTGGGCCTCAACGGAGGCGGAGCACTCACCAACCCCAGCGCCTTACAGGCCTTCCGCATCAACTTTGGTAGCAGCACCAGTCGTCCCAACACCACCAGCGCCAACTTCACCATCGAAATCACCTCGCAGGAATACAACGTTGCCGGTGATCACAGCAGTGACGCCGGCGTGCGCACCTATCTCAACTTCACCTCCAACAATGCCAAAGGGCGTGGGGTACGCGTGGCGCTGTATTTTTATGACTCTTCTGGCGCACTGCTAAAATGCGACCGCGCCTTCGACAGCTATTATTGTGACCCCAACGGCAACCTGACTGTGCAAGAAGTAGTCACCCCCAGCTACGACTCCAGTCAGTGGAACGACTATTGGATGCATGTGCCGTTTGGGGCGTTCCCCAGCGGCCCACGGGGGACTGTGCCGGTCAGTGTCAAGGCGCTTATCGACCTTGATGGCGGCAGCGGCTTCAACTTTGGCAGCGAACTGTTCGAATTTGAGCTGTACTACTAGCGCGCCATCTTCATGCACCGCCGTGGGTACGAGGGGTATTCCCTCGTACCCACACGGGCCATCAGTGTGGATTACTTAAAGGCCTCAATAGCCTTACGCACTTCATCATCCGACAGCCCAAACGCGCGCTGAATCATGCGCAAAGCATCGCGCTCGGTGATGTGTATCACCCCGTCTGAGGTCGATACCGCCACCGCCATCCCCAGCGCATACATCCGCTTCTCGTGGCTGCCCAACAACTCCGAAATATATTTCAGGCGCACAATTGGGCCATCGTCATAAATCTGCTGGGCACGGGCAAAGCACTCATCAATCAGGTCTTTGCGGGTCATACTGCCCAGCGCGGGGTGATTTTCGAGATATGAGACCACTGCCATCTGAATGACGTGCAGTTCGGCGTCCTTCACCGTGCCATCGGCAATTGCCAGCAGCATCATCGTCTCGATATAAGCCTTCAGTTCTTCTTCGTTGGCGGGCATATGGCCCGTGGGCTGATCGGTCATGTGAAAGTCTGCTCCTTCTGTCATCTAACGTGCCGCCAGCGGCTAAATAATTTGCTGGCCAAACAAGCTTGCGATCAAGTCTACCGCAAGATTGGCCGTGCGGTTACGTTCATCCAACACCGGATTGACCTCGACCACATCCACTGTGCGCACCTTGCCACTGTCGTGCAGCATCTCCATCAACAGATGTGCCTCGCGGAAGGTCAACCCACCATTGACCGGCGTCCCAACCCCCGGGGCATAAGACGGATCACACCCATCAAGGTCAAGGCTGATGTGCAGATACTCATAGTCGGCAAAACCCGCCAGAATCTGGCTGGCCACGCTGTACATGCCCTGCTCGTCAATATCACGCATGGTAAATGGGCGTATCCCGCTGCGGGCAGCACGGGTTTTCTCCTCGCTGTCCAAGTTACGCAGGCCCACCATCGCTACATCTTGCGGGCGCAGTTTGGGCGCAGGCCCACCGATATGGATGAGATCGTCTGGCCCATCCCCCAGCAGGGCGGCCACACTCATGCCATGGATATTGCCGGATGGGGAACTGCGCGGTGTATTCATGTCGGCATGGGCG
>DAOUCZ010000070.1:0-24911 GCA_034431675.1 Anaerolineae bacterium
ACGGTGTGTACGGGGGTGTTCTTTTTGGCCAAGGCCGGCTTGTTGGGCGGGCTGCATGCCACCACTTATCACGAGTGTTTTGACGAGCTGCAAGCGCTGGTGCCAGATGCCACCCTGCACCCGGGCCAGCGCTGGGTGGACAATGGCAAGGTGATCACCTCGGCGGGGGTGAGCGCCGGCATTGATATGGCGCTGTATGTGATCGAAAAGCTGCACGGGCCGGACTTGGCGGCAGCTGCTGCGCGCGCCATGGAATATGATTATTATCCGCGCCGGCAGTAACGCGCTAAAATAGCGGTGTTGGAACGATGGTGCGGTGCGCATCTGCCGCGGGCGGGGCGCATCGCCGTTGGATGGAGGAAGGCCGTTATGCAGCGCTGGGAATATATGACGTTGGTCTCGCAGGCCAACTATGGGTCGATCAAATATCACATCAACGGCGAGCTGAACGTGCAGCTGCGCACTGTGCCGCTGCCGACGGTGCTGAATCAGTGTGGGGCGCAGGGGTGGGAGCTGGTGGGGATGCGTCAGCCCAGCCCCAACGAGACGATGTACATCTTTAAGCGTGCGGCGCGTGCTGCTGGCATCACTTCGCTGGGCGGTCAGCAGGCCGCCGGCGGCGACTCCAACAAGTAAGGGCGCGCCATGAAACCGATGTCCTTTGAATTTGCCTCGCGCCGGTCGATGGTGCTGGGGCGCGGCGGCATGGTGGCGGCCAATAACCCGCTGGCGGCGCAGGCCGGCCTTGATGTGCTGCGGCGGGGCGGCAGCGCTGCCGACGCGGCGGTGGCCACCGCCGCCGTGCTCAACGTCACCGACCCTGCCTCGACCGGCATCGGAGGGGATGTGTTTGCGCTGTATTACGAGGCGAGCACCCGCACCGTGACCGCGCTCAACGGCAGTGGGCGCGCGCCAGAGCATTTGTCGATTGGCTATCTGGCGGGGCAGGGCATCACCGGCAGCATCCCCGACCGCAGCGTGCACGCGGTGACCGTGCCGGGCGCGGCGCGGGCGTGGGAAGACCTGCTGGCGCGCCATGGGCGGATGGGCCTTGGCGAGGTGCTGCGTGACGCGATTGGTTATGCGCGGGACGGCTTTCCGGTGCATCCGGTGTTTGGGAACACATGGTCATCCGAGCGGGTGCAGCGCTTTTTGGCTGCCAGCCCCAACACCGAGGACTATCTGCCGGATGGGCGTGGGCCGCGCGTTGGGCAGGTGGTGCGCCTGCCGGGCTTGGCGCGCACCTTTCAGGCGGTGGCCGAGGGCGGCGCGCAGGCCTTTTATGACGGGCCAATCGCCGACGCGATCGTGCGCACGGTGCAGGGGTTGGGCGGCACGCTCACGCATGCCGACCTGCTGGCGCACCACTCCACGTGGGAGACGCCGATCCAGACCAGCTATCGCGGGGTGACGGTGCATGAGTGCCCGCCCAATGGGCAGGGACTGGCGGCGCTGATGGCGCTCAACATCGCCGAGGGCTTTGACCTTGCGGCGCTGGCATGGGATGACCCGCAGCGTCTGCACCTGTTGGTCGAGGCGATGCGGCTGGCGTTTGCCGATGCGCGCCAGTACATCGCCGACCCGGCTTTTGCGCCCGCGCCGCTGGACGGGCTGCTGGACAAAGCCTATGCGGCTCAGTGCCGCGCGCTGATTTCGCCCGCGGCGGCCATGCTGCCGCCGTCTTATGGCGCGCCGATTGGCGGCAGCGACACGGTGTATCTGTGCACCGCCGACGCCGAGGGCAACGCCTGCTCGTTCATCAACAGCTTGTATATGGGGTTTGGCACGGGCATTGTGGCTGAGGGGACGGGGGTGTTTTTGCAAAACCGTGGGGCAAACTTCAGCCTAGACCCGCTGCACCCCAACGCCCTGACCGGCGGCAAGCGCCCCTATCACACCATCATCCCGGGTATGGCCACGCGGGATGGCGAGCTGTTTGGCCCATTTGGGGTGATGGGCGGCTTTATGCAGCCGCAGGGGCATCTACAGGTCATCATCAATATGCTGGATGACCAATTGAACCCGCAGGAAGCGCTTGACCGCCCACGCTGGTGCTTGACCGAGGGCACGCCGGACAGTGTGTTGGCGCTGGAGGACGGCATACCCGTCAAGACGATGGCACGCCTTGCCGAACTGGGTCATCGCGTCAGACCGGTCAGCGGGCCAGAGCGTTTGCTCTTTGGCAGCGGGCAAATCATCCGCCGCGACCCCGAAAGCGGGGTGCTGTTTGGCGGGTGTGACCCGCGTAAAGACAGCGTTGTGGCGGCGTTTTAGGGGGAGGCCGTGGGATGACGGATAACGCACAAAAGCTGGCCGACATCGCCGCGCGCATCGCCCGATGCACGGCCTGCCGACTGCACGAACAGGCGCGCAATCCGGTGCCCGGCGCGGGCAGCCCGACCGCCGAAATCGTCATCATCGGCGAAGCCCCGGGCGAGCAAGAAGACCTGCAAGGCCTGCCGTTTGTCGGGCGCAGCGGCAAGTATCTGGATTATCTGCTCAAGCTGATTGAGCTTGACCGCGCCGATGTGTTCATCGCCAATGTGGCCAAGCACCGCCCGCCGGCCAATCGCGACCCCCTGCCCGACGAGATTGAGGCCTGCAAGGGCTTTTTGGATGAACAGCTGGCCGTGCTTAACCCGCTGCTGGTGGTGACGCTGGGGCGCTTTAGCATGGCGCGTTACTTCCCCGACGCCAAAATCAGCAAGATACACGGCCAGCCCCGCTTTGAGGGTCAGCGCGCCTATTACCCGCTGTATCATCCGGCGGCGGCGCTGCGCAACCCCGACCTGCGCTGGGACATGGAGGCCGACATCAAGCGCATCCCGTCGATTTTGGCGCAGGTGCGGCAGCTGCGTGCGCCGGCAGCGCCCACCCCGCCGCCCGACGATGACGACTCCCCGCTGCGCCAGCTCAGCTTATTCTGAACTGGTCTGGCGGGCGCGGTGAAAGGATAAACACAAAAATCAAAGGCCAATCGTTCTGCCGATTAACCGCAGTTGGCAAAGGCGCAGGCGATGTTCTTGAGGAACGGCACGCTGTCCCACAGGTTGAGCGTGTCGATGGCCACAAGGCCAATGGCGGTCACACAGATGCACAGCACCAGCAGCACGCCGCAGCCGATGGCAACCCAGCGGAAGATATTGCGCGGCTCTTCTTCGGGCTGACCATAGGCGTAGTCATAACCGGGTTGGGGCTGGCCCTGCTGCGGCATATACGCTGCGCCATACGACGGGGCGGGATACTCCTGCATAGGGGGCTGCTGTGGGGCAGCGCCATAGCCCGGCGTATAGGCCGGCGGCGTATAGGGCTGCTGCGGCGGGGTTTGTGGTGAGGCCGGCGGCGCATAGGGTGAGGGCGGTTGGCCGGCCGGCGGCGCATAGGGCGACTGCGGCGGCACGGCATAGCCGCCCATCTCAGCGGTCGGGGCGGCAGCGCCTGCGCCCGGGCGCACGCGCTCATAGCCCAGCGTGACGGTCTCGCCAAGGCCAATCTGGTCACCGTTGTTCAGCGGCCGGCTGCCCACCAGACGCTGACCGTTAATAAACGTGCCGTTGGTCGAGCCGAGGTCGGCGATGGTATAGCCGTCGATGCCGCGCGTCAGGCGCAGGTGAGTGCGGCTGACTTCGGCGTCGTTAATCACGATGTCGTTGGAGATGTCTCTTCCAAGAGAAAGTACGTCTTTCGTCAAATCATACACCTGATTGGGGGTTGGCCCACGGCGCACAATCAGACGAAAGCTGTCGGTCGTCTGCATAGATAAAGTACTCCCTGTATCGGGGTTCATTCAGGGTATTCAATAAAACTGATGCGATTATACCGGACTATCACCCGCGCGCGCAACGACTCCCGTCCGACATCCCCACCATTGGCCCACTGTCTAGGGTAGGGTGGCCGCTGCCTCACTGTTTGACAGCGTCATCAAGTGCGCTCATAATCTACCCAAACAGGCATCTGTATGGCGGGCGTTTGGCTTTATCGTAACCGTCACTGCTGTTTTGCGCCGGCTGGATGCCTTAAACACCTGTGCACATATCCCCTGTCGCCACAGGGGGCACAGCCCAAAAGACTGTTGGGATGAGGTTGTATCGTTAGGTGCTGTGAGGGGATGATGTCGTCCGATTTGCATTCTGAGGAGTATTCACCGCCGCCGGTTGATGAGGGGTATTGGTCGTCGCTGCTGAGTGACCGCCATGCCGAGCAGCAGTCGCCGGCAGTTTCTGCGGCCAGTGATGGCGGCGGTCAGCCGTCGGATTGGGAGGAGTTGGCGCGCATCCGCGATGCGGATGTGACGCTGGAGCTGCCGGTGGTGGGGCACAATCGTGGTGGGCTGCTGGTGGAGTGGCGGTCGCTGCGCGGGTTTGTGCCGGCCAGTCAGCTGACCGATTTCCCGATCAATGCGCCAGAGGCCGTGCGCCGGCGCGCGATGCTGGGGTATATGGACAAGGTGCTGGCGCTGCGGGTGATTGAGCTGAACCCCGACCGCAACCGTGTGATTTTGTCGGAGCGGGCGGCGCAGGCGCAGCCGGGTGGCCGGCAGTCCATTTTGCACACGGTGCAGCCCGGCATGACGGTGCGCGGCGAAGTGACCAACTTGGTGGAGTTTGGCGCGTTTGTAGACCTTGGCGGGCTAGAAGGCCTGATTCACATCAGCGAGCTGAGCTGGGGGCGGGTGTCACACCCGCGCTCGGTGCTGGAGCGCGGCCAGATGGTGGAGGCGTATGTGCTGGAGGTTGATCGGGCGGCGGGGCGCATCGCCCTCAGCCTCAAGCGGCTGCGCCCTGACCCGTGGCGCACTGCCGACCAAAAGTTTCGGGTTGGGCAGATTGTGGAGGCCACCGTGACCAACGTGGTCGATTTTGGGGCGTTTGCCAGCCTTGAAGATGGGCTGGAAGGGCTGGTGCACGTGTCGGAATTGGCGGAAGGGCATTTTTTGCACCCGCGCAACGTGGTCAGCGAGGGGCAGCGCATCCGCGCGCGCATCCTGAGCATTGACGGGCGGGCACGGCGGATGGGCTTGAGCCTGCGCGACGTGGAGTGACCGTGGGTTGGGCGCGGCTTATCGGCCTTAGACGCACAGGGGTACAATCGCCCTGTGCGTTTTTTTGTGATGTTTTGGTGATTTTTTATCAGAGGGAGAACGACCATGACCTTGACCCCAGAGATGGTATTGGGCGCTGGTTTGATTTTTGTGCTGCGTGTGCTGAACTATGCGGTCAGCACGGTGCGGACGGTGGCGATTTCGCGCGGGAGGCGCGGGATTTCGTCGATGTTGGCGTTTGTTGAGGCGTTTTTGTTCGCGGTGGTGATTGCCAGCATCGTGCAGGACATCACCGAGAACCTGCTGAATCTGCTGGCCTACTGCTTTGGCGCGGCGGCGGGCGGCTGGGTGGGGATGGCCATCGAGTCGCGCTTTATCACCGGCTATGTGACGACCACGATTGTGGCGCACGACAAGGTGCGCGGGCACGACATCGCGGTGGCGCTGCGTGGGGCGGGTTTTGGCGTCACCGAGACCACCGGCGAGGGGCTGCAAGGGCCGGTCACCATGCTGCGCAGCGTGATTAGCAAGCGTGATGTGCCGCAGCTGATGAAAATCACCCGTGCCGTGGATGACCGCGCCTTTGTGGCGGTCGAAGAGGCCTATTCGATTTATCGCGGGTGGCTGAAAGAGCGCGATACCCCGCGCGGGCGCAACGCCGACAACTAGCGCCGCAGACGGCGTATCAGCCACAGCAGCGCTGCCACGCCCAGCACCCCCCACCATGTCCATGCACGATCGGCAGTGACGGCGGGCATGACGTCGTCGGCGGGGTGCTCGGCCAGCTCTAGCCGCACCACGGCATAGCGGCGGGCGGTCTTTTTGAGCGCCTGTGGGCGGATTTCGTTCTGCTTGCGCGCCGACCATATCAGCCAGCGCAGCGGCAGCGGGGTATTGAGGCGGAACAAGAACAGGGCGCGCACCGCCTCGGCCTCATCGGTGACGATGGTGGTTTGCACGCTGTGGGTGTGCCGCCCGATGCGGATGGTGGCGAAGCGCTGCGCCTGCACATGGGCAAACCAGCGCGCGGTATCCGGCTCTGGCGAGATGACATACAGCCGTGACCCGTGCCGCCGATATTCCAGCGGGGTGTGGCGCGGGCCGGTGGTGGTGGTTTTGCGCGTGGTCAAAATCAGCAGCGGCAGCGGCGCAAGCAGCGGCCCAAACCCCAGACGATAGAGGTAGACCGGAAAGCGCCGCCAGAATTTTTGAGCACGCTGGCGCAGCGTGAGGGGTGAGGCAGACAGGCTCATCAGGCGTTAGGGTGAAGGGTAGACAACTGTAAAATGTACTCCTGCCTAGGGTACACCCGTTCATACCCGCTGGCAACCCTGCCCCCCTCACGGATGCGGCTGAGGGGGGCTGTTTTTGGGCCGGCGGGGCGCTTACTGTCCCAGCGTCGGGTCGCGGTTGATGAATGGGCCGATTAAGAAGCTGAGCAGCTGCAAGGTCTGCCGCGCGCTGAGCACGTCCTGTTGGGCAAGGCGGATGACTTCACTGCTGACCGGCCCGCGCGTCTCGAGTGGGCCGCAAACCGCCCGAAAGCGCGCCAGCGCCGCGTTGATGTCGGCGCGCGCGTCGGTCAGGGCTTGCGTCAGCGGGCGAAACAGCGGCTCGGCCGTCAGGTCGCTCTCGCTGATGGGGATGCTGGCCGGGGCGAGGTCATCGGGGATGGTGTTGCAGGTGGTGGGTCTGCCGCTGGCCAGCGCCCCCCAGCGCTGTTCTATCACCGAGAGGGTGGCAGAGGCCGCGTCGCGCTCTTGTACCACGGTGCGCATCAGGCGGCCATAGGCATAGCGCGTGCGGTTATCGGGCACGGTGTGATAAAAGCGCGGCGTGCCCACCGTCCAGCTGCTCACCCAATAATACTGCCCCTGCATCTTAAACTGAATCCAGAAGCCGCGCGGGCCGCTCTCGCCGATGCGACCGGTCATCTCGACCTGAACGAGGTGGGGGAAGGGGCTGGTGGTCTGGTTATCGGGGTGGATGCTGCCGCGATAAATTGGCGCGCCGGGCGGCAGGTAGACGATTGGGCCGGCCTCGCGCGCGGTTTGCACAAAGCGCTCGCCGTCAATCGGCAGGGTCAGCAGGTCACCGCTCCACACCAGATGCCCATACCACAGCCAGCCATAGGTCACGCCGTCGCGGGTGAACTCGGTGCGGGCGTCGGGGACAAGCGGGCCGTGATAGGCCACCTGTATCCAGTGTCCGTCAAGGGTGCGCCCGACCGCGCGCAGGGTGGTGCTGTGCGGCACAACCGCCAGCACCTGCCAGTGTTGGCCCGGGCCGGCGCGCAGGTTCAGCAGGTCTTGGGTGGTGACATAGACCGTGTCTTGTGCGGTGCTGGTCAGGGTGGCCAGCAGCGCCGCCAGCAGCGTCAGGATGCTTCGCATGGTGGGAACTCCTTTTAGGCGGGTCATGGCCGTGGGGTGGGGGTTGGGCTGGGCGTGAAGGTGGGCGAGGGCGTTAGGGTGACGCGCACATCGGGCGGGTATTGGCCGGGTTCGCGCACCCACGAGATGAGCGAGGCGACCCCGTTGGTCACATCGACCACCATGCCATCGCTCAGGCGGATAATCAGGGTGTGTGCCCCGACGCCGGCCTGTCCACGGTCACGCGGGAGGGTGGCCTGCACCGCCAGATACTGCCCATCGGGAGACCACGTCCATTCACCGATGGTTGAGTTGCGGTCGGTTTCGGGCAGGCAGTAGCGGTTGAGCGTGCCGGTGCGCGGATTCCAGATGCTGGCGTGGTATCCGGTGTTGGGGTTGAGGGTGATGAGCACCTGCTCGCCGTCGTTTGACCACAGGCCGTTGGGCCGCAGGTTGACCGACAAAAAGCGCGGCGTCCAATCGTCCTCGGCGGCCATCTGATAGTAGTAGGTGATGTCGCGGCCTATCGGTATCGACCAGAACACGCGGTCGCCGGTGATGTGCCACTGCGGATAGACGTCGTTGGCGAACAAGCGCGCCTCGCCCGTCAGCATGTGATAGAGATAGGTGCGGAAACCCGTGCCTGTGCCGGTGTTATAGGTCACGTCGGCCAGCGCCCAGACCCCACCGGGCTGCACGCGCAGGTTGCTGACCGGTATCTGATTAATGGTGTGCCCTTCTAGCGGCAGCAGGTCGGGGTCTGGGAAGACATTGAGCACGTCGCGGCGCAAGAAGGTGCGCGTTTGGTTTCTGCCGTTTTCTTGCACGGTTTGGCGGGTTGTCCAGTTAAGCACGTTGCCCAAGGCCCAGCTGAGGTCGTTGGGGCGGCGGTTTTCGGGCTGAGGGGTGCGGCGGTCAAACAGGATGCGCTCGGCAGAGCCGTCGGGGCGCACCACATAGGTGAAGTCGTAGGTATCAGCCAGAATCCACTCGCGGTCTGGCGAGAAGGTGCAGCTGACGCCTTCGCGGCACAGCGGGGCTTCGGGCGCGGGGTAGCGGCTGCCGTTTTCGGGTTCGATGGCCCAGATGATGTCGCTTTGAATCCGCCCCAGCAGGCGTCCGGTTGCGCCCCAATCGGCGCGCAGGCTGCTGATGGGCGTTAGGCTGGCCGGGCAGAATGACCGCTCGGTGAGGGCGGCATAGACCGCTGTGCCGGTTTGTGGGGGTGGGGGCATGGTCTGTGCGGCGGTGGGGGTGAGGGTGGGGCGGGCTGTGCCAATCGGGTTGTAGGTGGCGGTCAGGGTGGGCATCCCGACGATTTGATTGGCGGCGTTATAGGCGGCTTGTGCGGTCTCGGTGGCGCTGAGCATGACGGTCTCGAACGGCTTGGTCAGGCGGTAGACCACCAGCTCGCCCGGCAGGCCCGAGGCCACGATAAACTGTCGGTCGGGGCTGAGGATGCCGCGCCCCATATCGCGCTGATAGACCTCGCGGAAGCGGCGATAGAACGGGTCGAGCAGGATGCTGACCACCTGTGCGGGCTGATAATCACCGGCAGAGCGCAGGCCGCTCTCGGCGTCAATCAGCATGGTGAAGCGCGGTTGGGCATAGCCAAGGTCGCCCGGCGACAGCCTGACCCCGCTTAGGCCCTCGCACATGCGGATGGCCATCTGGGCGGATTCTTGCGGCGTTAGGTCGGCGGTGAGGGTGGCCCAGCGCGCCAGATACAGCGGGGCAGCGCTGCCAAACGCAGCGTCGAAACAGGCGTTGATGTCGGCGCTGGGCAGCGGGGTGGCGGTGATGCGCGTTGGCGTGCTGGACGGGCCAAGCGTGGCGACCGCATCGGCAAGGCTGGCCGGCGGCGCGGTGCAGATGCGCACGGCGATGTCATCCAGCTGATAGGGTGCATTCTTCCACACCAAGAAGGCCCACAGCCCGCCCAGCACTGGCACAGCGTCATCCCCAAAGCGCTGCACAAGGCAGGCTGGCAGGCCGCTGGCGTGATAGTCCACGCCATACACCCGCCACGGCGACGGGTCGCGCTCAACCGCGCTGAGGATGGCCACCGTGTCGTTGTCCACCCACGCATAGTCGCGCCCGCTCATGCCCGGCAGGTCATCGCCGGCCATCAGCCAGTTTCTGCCCCGCCCCATCGTGTACATCGCCACCTGATTGGCGGGGGCGTGCGGGCCAAAGCGGTTGACGCTGTAGATGGCCAGAAAGCGTGACCAGTTGGGGTTGGGCAGCACCCGCTCGATGTTGTGGCCGGCAAGGCCGTTGATGGTGATTTGCGCGGTGCGCACCCCGCTGTCTGTGACCTCGGCGATGCGCATCACGGTGTTTCCGCCGGTGTCTTGGTCTTGATACAGCAGGCGTGTGCCGCTGGCGGCGGTGGCCACCACCGAGCCGCGCAGGTTGATGACTTCGCGCTGGACGACCTCGCCAGTGAAGATGTCCCAGCGCCGCCATTCTGTGCCCGACATGGTGATGATGTGCCGGCTGTCGGGGGCGAAATAGAAGCGCTCGTATTGGCGAGAATACGCCACATCCTGCGCCAGCACGCGCGCGGTGGCCGCGTCGATGGTCTGGAAGTCGGTTTGGATGGTGCGGCCATCTGGGGAATAGGTCAGCACGCGGTTTTTGAGCAGGTGCGAATAACGCCCCAGCCGCAGAGCCGGCACAAAGCGCAGGGTCGAGATGCCGCGCGCAAGGTTATAGGCCACCACGGTGTCTTCGGTGGTTTCGCGCACCAACAAGGTGCTGCGGTCGGGCGAGAGTGTCATCTGCTGATGCCCGCCGGCAGACAGCCGCAGCGAGACCCGATCGGTCTCGGGGTCTTGCAGCACAATCAGGGCGCGGTTTTCGCCCATCCCGGGCGAGATGACGATGTCGAGCAGGGACAGGGTGATCGGCCGACTGCCGTATTCACCGCTGATGCCGCGGTAATAGTCGCCCAAAAAGCGCTGGTGCAGCGGGTTGACGAACGGGGTGTTGGCTGGCCCAAGCGTCAGCGCACCCAGCGGGCTGATGCGTTCAAAATCGAGCGATTCCAGCTGGCTCTCGGTCAGCGGCACGTTGAGCGGCAGGTCGATGCTGGTTTGGTTGACGGTATCGACCAACACCAGCGCGCTGCTGGCGCTGCTGCTCAGATAGACGCGCCCGTCAATCTGGCTGTTGAACAAGCGGAACGGGTCGCGGGCATAGCGCGCAATCGGGATGCTGTAGAGCGGGCGCAAGCTGGCGGCTTCCATCACCTGTACGCGTCCGGGCAGCGCCCCAATCAGCAGCGGGCCGTCGGGCGCAGGGGCAAGGGCCGCCCCACCGATATAGTCGAACAGCTGCACCGCCTCGGCGCGGTTGGGCAGGCGGCTCTGGCGCTGTCCACGTGCCGCGGCCACATCCCACAGCCATGGGAAGTTTGAGCGGTCGGTCTCGGAGGTGCGCGGGTTGCGCGGGGTGGGGTATTCGCCAAAGAACAGCAGCATCGTGTCATCGTGGGAGAAGCTGAGCGGCCCATACAGCGTAAACGGGTTATTGAGCGCGGTCAGGCGCTGGATGAGGCTGCGCGAGGGCACATCCCACAGGTCTACGCTCTGGCTGGTCAGCACCGCCAGCGTGCTGCCGTCCCTGCTAAACAGGATGTCCATCACCGTGCCACTGTAGCTCAGCTCGGCCAGCGGCTCATGCGTGCTGGCGTCGGCCAGCACAAGGCGGCGATAGGCATCCAGCGTCAGCAGTTGGTTGTACTGTGGGTTATACAGCAGCTTGCTGGGCACAGGCTTGCCGATGACCGCTTCGACATCAAAGATGTTTTCGGGGGTGGGGGTGGGCGTGATGGTGCTGGAGGGTTGGGCCATCACCGCGTGCTGAACAGACATGGCCAGCGCTGCGCCGGCCATCCATAGGGCGGTGCAACAGATGAGCAAAAAAGACCCTCGCCGCATGATTTATCCCCCTGTTTTGGCTTGGTTGGTGTTTGATTTCAGTGTACGGCATATGGCCGATTTCGCGCTCTCGCTGACTGCTATGCCAGTGCGTGACTACTGCGCAACGACTGAGCGACGCCACTAAACTCCGTGCTATAGTGACGGATAACGCGCGGCTTTTGGGGGCGTGATGCCAAGGCCGTGCCGCACAGATAAAACAGTAAAAAAGGGGGCTGCGATGCGTGTTCGGCGATGGATGCTGTTGATCGGGCTGGCGCTGCTGGGGGGGGCATGGGCTGCCGCGCAGGATGACGGGACAATCACCGGCATCGTGGAGTTTGAGGGGGCGACGGTGTACGTCGGGCCGGACTTTGGCTATGACATCTTGGCGCAGCTGCCGCGCAATACGGCGGTGAAGGTGCTGGGGCGGCGCGGCTTTTTTGTGTATGAGTGGAGTGGCGATGACTGGCTGCAAATCGAGTTTCAGGGGCGCACCGGCTGGGTGTATGCGCGCCTGATACGCACCAGTGTGCTGTTCAACGATATTCCGGTGCGGGGGATTGGCCTGCCGCGCAATCGGGATGGGCGCGTGCCGGATGGCTTTGCGCTGGACGAGTATATCTGTGCGGCGTGGCAGGGCGAGCTGGTGATGACCGGCGATTTTATGGCCGGCGACCCGTTCGTCACCTTCAGTTATCCGGCGCTGGAGGGCGCACGCGTGTATTCCATCATCCTTGATGATGAGCAGGGCAAGCGTACCACCGGCACAGATACCACCGAGACGCAGGCGGTGCTGTATCGCTCTGACCTTGCGCGGTTTCGCCAAACCTATACATGGTCTGTTGCGCCGTATTGGACGGTGGATGATGCGCGCTATTACTGGCAGCAACTGTGTCCGGTCAAGTATGGGGGCACATTCACCGTGCCCGGGCCGGTGGTGACCCCGTTTGCCACCCGTCGATATAACTTTTATTACTACCGCACGCCCGTTCCCACCCCCACCCCGCCGCCGTTTGTCCCCTAGAGCCGTTAGGAGCACACATCATGATGAAGACGTTGGTCTGGATGGTACTGATGTTTTGCGGGGTGACGGGCGCAGCGTTGGCCCACCCCCCCACCCCGCCCCCTGCCCCGCAGGCATCGGTGATTGCGATGAGCGCGTTTTTGCGCGCCGCCCCTGCCGAGGATGCGCCGGCGGTCTCGTCGGTGTTTGAGGGCGAGATTTTAGCGGTGCGTGGGCGCAGCGCCGACGGCTTTTGGCTGTGGGTCAACCGCCCCTATCAACCGCAGGGGCAGGCATGGATACGCGCTGACCTGCTGACCGGCGGGTTTGACCTGACCCTGTTGCCGCTGGGGCGCGGGGCAGAACAAGTGGCTCTGTTGGGTGCGGTGATTCCGGTCGAGACCGGCTATGCGGCGGTGCTGGATGCCGAAGCGCAGCTGCGGGCCGCGCCGGCGCGTGATGCGCAGTCACTGGGGGTTGTGCCGCGCTTGGCGGTGATTCCGGTGGTGGCGCGCACGCCAGACGGCTTTTGGCTGAAGGTGAATTATCTGGGCATTGAGGGGTGGGTGGCCGAGTTTCTGACCCGCAGCGGCGGGCGGCTGACCGATGTGCCGATTGACCCGCTGTATGCCGCAGACCCGCGTTATGCCGTCACCATGCCGATTATCCCGCGCGAGGTGCAGCGGGCGCAGGCCGACCGTCTGCTGGGGTGGCTGGCCGAGCAGCTGACGGTGGCCGAGAACGTGGCGTTTTATTGGAGCGAGATGGCCAACGGCAAGACCATGGAGTGCGTGCCACCCGCCCCGATACCGGCGCTGTATCCGCTGACCCCGCAAGACTATATCGAACTGCCCGAACTGCGACAGGAGGTTGAGCCGATTGCGCGCGCGGTGGAGTCGCTCAACAGCGCGATTGACGCGATGCGCCAGTGCGGCATCTATACCGCCAATCAGCTGAACCCGGCGATGCGGGCGGCGTTCAACGCGCGTTTTATCTTTCGCTCGGTCATTGACCGGATGACCCGTCTGCGAAAGACGCTGGAGCGCTGAACACGCGCTGCCCGTGCTTATAGACCTCGGCCACTGGCGCGCAGCCCAGCGTATAGGGGAGGTCGCGCCAGTCCGGCGAGTCGAGGATGACGAAATCGGCCCATTTGCCGGCGGCCAGCGAGCCGCACTGTGCCCCTAGCCCGAGCGCGTGCGCGGCATTGACCGTGACGGCGTTGAGCGCCTCGGCGGGCGAGACCTGCATCTGGCGGCAGGCAAGGCCCATCACCAGCGGCAGGCCATAGGCGGGCGACGAGCCGGGGTTGTGGTCGGTGGCCAGCACCACCCATGCGCCGGCGTCGATGAGCGCACGCGCAGGGGCATACCCCCCACCCAGATGATGGCTGCACGCGGGCAGCAGCACGGCGGCGGTGCTGCTGGTGGCCAGCGCGGCCACCCCCGCCGGCGGGGCGACCTCGAGGTGGTCTACCGATGCTGCGCCGAGGCCAAGCGCCATCTCCAGCCCGCCCAGCGCGTTGAATTGGTCAACGTGGGCGCGCAGCAGCAGGCCATGCCGGCGTCCGGCCTCTAGGATTTGGCCGGCTTGTTCGACCGTGAAGGCGTGGTCTTCGCAGAACACGTCTATCGACAGCGGCAGGCCGCGCGCGGCGCACGGCGAGTCGGCATACCAGCGCGTCACCGCCGGCAGCATCTGCTGGGTGACCAACGACACGTATCCCTGTGGGTTATCGGCGTATTCGGGCGGGACGGCGTGTGCGCCCAGAAAGGTCGGCACAAGGTCGAGCGGGCCGCTGCGCTGAAGGATGGCCAGCGCCTCCAGCATGGCCAGCTCTGCCGGCAGGGACAGGCCGTAGCCGGTTTTGACCTCGGCAGTGGTTGTGCCGGCGCTCAGCATCCGCCGCAGGCGCGGGCGGGCTGCCTGTGCGAGGGCGTCGGCGGTCAGATGGCGGGTGGCGCGCACGGTAGACAGCAAGCCGCCGCCGGCAGCGAGGATGTCGAGATAGGGCGTGCCGGCCAGCCGCCGCTCAAAGTCGTCCAGCCGGTCGCCGCCATAAATCAGGTGGGTGTGGGCATCGACGAGGCCCGGTATAACCGCCCGCCCACTGGCGTCGATGACTTGGGCGGGGGCATAGGCATGGGCCAATGTGTCGGTCGGCCCAACATCCACAATCTGCCCGTGGTGGATGGCCAGCGCGCCGTCGGGGATGAGGCCGACCTCGCGCAGGGCCGCGCCGCGTTTGGGCGCGTCAGCGTGGCAGGTGACGACCTGCCCGTGAATCACCAGCGCGTCAATCTGCATCGGCCTCGTCCTGCATCATCGGGATTTTGATGCCGTGCTGGCGGGCGAAGGCGCGTGCCTGTGGATAGCCGGCGTCGGCGTGGCGCACCACCCCCATGCCAGGGTCGGTGGTGAGCACGCGCTCTAGGCGGCGGGCGGCCTCGGGCGTGCCGTCAGCCACGATGACTTGGCCGGCGTGGATGCTGTAGCCGATGCCGACGCCCCCGCCGTGGTGCAGGCTGACCCACGTTGCGCCGCCGACGGCGTTAATCAGCGCATTGAGGATGGGCCAGTCGGCGATGGCGTCGCTGCCGTCGCGCATGGCCTCGGTCTCGCGGTTGGGGCTGGCCACGCTGCCGCTGTCCAGATGGTCACGCCCGATGACGATGGGCGCGCTGACCTCGCCGTTGGCCACCATCTCGTTTAGGCGCAGGCCTGCCTTGGCGCGCTCGGCATAGTTGAGCCAGCAGATGCGCGCCGGCAGCCCCTGAAAGGCCACCTGCTGACTGGCCATGCTCAGCCAGCGGTGCAGGTGGGCGTTGTCGGGGAAGAGCGCGGCGATGGCGTGGTCGGTGGCGGCGATGTCGGCGGGGTCGCCGCTGAGGGCCACCCAGCGAAACGGGCCGCTGCCCTCGCAGAACAGCGGGCGGATATAGGCCGGCACAAAGCCCGGATAATCGAAGGCCTCGCTGACGCCGTGGTCATAGGCGCGCTGGCGCAGGTTGTTGCCATAGTCAAACACCACGCTGCCCATCTGCTTAAAATGCAGCATGGCGCGCACGTGCGCGGCGATGCTGTCGTTGACGCGCTGGTGATAGGCAGACGGGTCAGCCGCGCGCAGGGTAGCTGCCTCGGATGGGGTGAGGCCGGCAGGGATATAGCCATACAGCAGGTCGTGGGCGCTGGTCTGGTCGGTGACGACATCGGGGACGACGCCGCGCGCGGCCAGCTGAGGCAGGATTTCGGCGGCGTTGCCAATCAGCGCAATCGAGCGGGGCGTGCCGGCGGCCAGCGCGTCGTGCACTAAGGTCATGGCGTCTTCAAGGTCATCACTGATGACGTCTACCTGCCGCAGGGCAAGCCGGCGCTCGGCGCGCCAGCGGTCAACCTCGACCAACAGGCCGACTCCCTCGTTCATGGTGATGGCCAGCGGCTGTGCGCCGCCCATCTCGCCGAGGCCGGCGGTCAGTACCCATTTGCCGCGCAGTGTGCCCCACCCGTGCTGACGCGCCAGCGCCCCGAAGGTCTCGTATGTGCCCTGCAAGATGCCCTGCGTGCCGATATAAATCCAGCTGCCGGCGGTCATCTGACCATACATCAGCAGGCCCTCGCGCTCCCAGCGGTCAAAGTTCTCTTGCGTGGCCCAACGCGGCACGATGTTGCTGTTGGCCAGCAGCACGCGCGGCGCGTCGGTGTGGGTGCGAAAGACCGCTACCGGCTTGCCAGACTGCACCAGCAGGGTTTCATCCGGCTCAAGCTGCTCCAAGGTGCGCAGGATGGCCTCGAAGGCCGGCCAATTGCGCGCGGCGCGCCCCCGCCCGCCGTACACAATCAGGTTGTCGGGGTCAAAGGCCACCTCGGGGTCGAGGTTGTTTTGCAGCATCCGATAGGCGGCCTCGATTTGCCAGTTTTTGCAGGTCAGCTGTGTGCCGCGCGGGGCGCGGACGGTGCGAGGGGTGGTGCTCATGATGCGGTCTCCTGTGATGAAAGCTGTGTGTGCAGGATGTGCCAGATGGCAGCGGCGACAAGGCGGCAGGTGCGCCCGTCGAGGTCATAGGTCGGGTTGACCTCACTGAACTCAAGCAGCAGCGGGGATGCGCCCTGCCCTGCCGCCAGCGCGCACAGCCGCAGGAAGTCGTGCGCGCTCAGGCCAGACGGGTTAGGCGCGCTGACGCCCGGCGCATCGGCGGCGGTGACCACATCGACATCGAAGCCCCAAAAGGCCGCGCCGGCACGACGGGCCGCCTCGAACATCGGCAGGGTGGGCAGGTCGGCGGCGCGCAGCTGCTCCAGCGGGATGAGGTGCGCGCCGGCCTCGCGCACATAGCGCAGATGGGCTTGCGCCGTGCTGAAAAGCTGCGTACCGACCTGATAGAACGAGCTGGGGCTGAGGCGGCCTTCGTCCAGCAGCTGACGATAGGGCGTGCCGCTGTGGCGCTGAGGGGCAAGCCGCACATCCAGATGCGCGTCCACGTTGACCGCGATAAAGGGCTGCCCCGCGCGCGCCACCTGCATGGCGCAGGCATCGGGATAGCTGATGTCGTTGCCGCCGCCCAGCACAATCACGGTTTTGCCGTCACGCAGGGCATGCTCAACCACCTGCTGATGGGTGGCGTGGGTGTGCTCTAGGGTGGGCTGGACGAGCGTGTCGCCGAGGTCAAAAAAGCGGCCCTCCCACCCGTCGCCGGCCACAAGGCGGTACAGATAGCGACGGATTTCGGCGGGGGCGTGGGCTGCGCCCACCCGTCCGCCGTTGCGGCGCACGCCCTCATCTTGTGGGCATCCCAGCAGGACAATGCGCGCGGCGGGGTAGTCATCGGGGTGGTGTCGGACGATTTCGCCAAGGCGGGGGTCTCCGGCCTCGCCGCGCGCAAAGAACAGGGCGCTGTCGGGCCGGCGGGTGAGGGTGAACAGGTCGGTCATCGGTTGGCCTCCGGCGCTTGCGCGTCACATAATCCCCTGAAACCCATCGCGAAACGGGGGGTAATCCATGCGATACAGCGCCTGATACCACACGGCAGGGCGCGCCCCTGCCCCGCCGGTGGTATAGGTCAGGCGGTCGAGGGCAAAGGCCGGCGTGCCGGCGTCCACCCCCAGCAGGTCGGCCTCGGCGGGGGTGAGCGGGCGCGCTTCAAGGCTGTAGGTGGCGCGCACCAGCGCCGCCCCATAGTGATGCGTGAGCAGCCAATGCACCGGCTGTGCGTCGAGGTCGTGGGCGGTGATGAGGTCTGGGGCGAGGGCTTGCGGCAGAACACGGCGCTCACTCATCATCACCTCGCCGTCGCTGCTGCGGGTCTGCATCAGCACGATGACGGGGGTGTTGATGGCAAGGTCGAGGCGGGTGGCGGCGGCCTCGTCTGCCGGCTGGATGACCGCGCTGAGGGTGCGCAGACGCAGGGTCGGCGCAGGGTCGGCCAGCGTAAACGGCAGCAGCTCAAGCCGCGGCGGGTTGACGAACACCCCGCGCCCCTGCTCGCGCGTAATCAACCCCTCGGCGGCCAGCGCGTCCAGCGCTTTGCGCACCGTCCCGCGGCTGACGTCGTGGGTGCGGCACAGCATCTCCTCGGTGGGCAGCTGGGCGTTGGGGGGCAGTTTGCCTGCGGCGATGTCGCGGCGCAGGGCGGTATACAGGCGGTGATACTTGGGGGTAATCGGCATCGCGTTGACCTGTGTGCTGGATGGCCTAAGTTGTCTACTTGTCTAGACAACTTTCAGTGTACTATCATACAAACAGGCCTGTCAAGCAGGGGCATGAATCTGGCCCGATGAGGGGGAGTGAGGATATGGCGACGTTGTGGCTGAACGGCGAATCACTGACGATGGAGGACGTGCTGGCGGTGGCATACGGCGGGGCGGGTGTGCCGCGTGTGGACATCGACCCGACGGCGGCGCAGCGCATCGACCGCGCGGCAGAGGCGGTGCAGCACATGCTGGATGAGGGGCGGGTGGCGTATGGCATCACCACGGGGTTTGGCGCGTTCAAAGACCGCGTCATCCCGCGTGAGCAGGTGGAGCAGCTCCAGCGCAACATTTTGGTCAGCCATGCGGTAGGCCTTGGCGACCCGCTGGATGTGCCGACCACGCGCGCCTTGATGCTGATTCGGGCCAATACGCTGGCGCGGGGCTATTCTGGCATCCGGCGCAGCACGCTGCTGACCCTGCTGGCGATGCTCAATGCCGGGGTGCATCCGGTCATCCCCGAAAAAGGCTCGTTGGGGGCATCGGGCGACCTTGCGCCGCTGAGCCATATGGCCCTGCCGCTGATTGGCGAGGGGATGGCGGTCTATCAAGGGCGGCTGATGACCGGTGCTGAGGCGATGCGCGCCGCAGGCATCCCGACGGTCACTTTGGCGGCCAAAGAAGGGCTTGCGCTGACCAACGGGACAACCCTGATGACCGCGCTGGGGGTGCTGCTGACGGCGCAGGCCGAGCGCATCAGCCGGACGGCAGACCTTGCCGGCTGCCTGAGCCTTGAGGCGCTGCACGGCACGCCGCTGGCTTTTGATGCGCGCATCCATGCCCTGCGCGCCTTCCCGCGGCAGCAGGAGTGTGCGGCGCATCTGCGGCAGCTGCTGGCAGGCAGCACGTTTGTGCGCGGCAAGGACTCGCCCAATGTGCAGGACGCCTATACCCTGCGCTGCATCCCACAGGTGCACGGTGCGGCACGCGATGCGATTGCTTATGCGCGCTGGGCCTTCGAGATTGAGCTGAACGCGGTCACCGATAACCCGCTGATTTTCATCGAAGAGGATGGCACGGTGGATGTGGTGTCTGGGGGCAACTTTCATGGTGAGCCGCTGGCGATTGCGCTGGATTATCTGGCGGTGGCGGTGGCCGAGCTGGGTAACATCAGCGAGCGGCGGGTGATGCGCCTGATTGACGAGGCCAGCAACACCCATGCCCTGCCGGCCTTTCTGACGCGCGAGGGCGGCCTGAACAGCGGGTTTATGATTTTGCAATATACCGCTGCGGCGCTGGCCACCGAGAACAAGGTGCTGGCGCATCCGGCCAGCGTCGATACCATCCCGACCAGCGCCAACGTGGAAGACCACGTGAGCATGGGGGTGACGGCGGGACTCAAGCTGCGCCAGATGATGTTGAACGTGGAGCAGATATTGGCCATCGAGCTGATGGCGGCGGCGCAGGGGATTGACTTTCGGCGGCAGGCGCTGGGCGCGGATGCGGTGCTGGGGCGCGGCACTGCGCCGGCTTATGCGCGCATCCGCCAGCATGTGCCGTTTATCGAGCGGGACGAGCCGCTGCACGCCTATCTGATGCAGATGTGCGACCTCGTGCGGACGGGTCAGCTGATTGCCTGATGGGGGTCAGCCCCCCATCAGCACCAGATGCAGCTCGCGCGGGCCGTGCGCGCCCATCACCAACTCCATGCCGATGTCGGCAGTGCGGCTTGGGCCGGTGATGATGATATGGTTGCCCACGGCGCGGAAGGCCTTGAGGTCGGCGCTTTGTTGGGCCAGCCATGCCTCAAGATGTGGGAGGATGCGCGCGGCCTGAACCACCGCGATATGCACATCAGGCAGCAGGGAGACGACGCGGTGCTGCCCCCGCCGCGCGCAGACCACGATGCTGCCGGTGGCGGCCAACGCGGCATCCGCGCCGGTGATGCCGATTCGCACGTCGCCGCTGCGGGGCGGGGCGACGGTGATGCCACGATCGGCGAGTGCTGGGGCAAGGCCAGACAGAGGGATATGGGCGAACTCCCATGTCAGCACGCGCTTTTCGTCGCCGATGCGGTCAAGGATGAGGCTGATGGCTTCGGCCTCGCTGGATGGGCGCGAGACGTGTGCCCCGACGTCCTGCGCGCGCGCGGCGAACAGGTCAATCAGCGGCTGACTGCCGACATCGACCATCGGGCGGCGCTGTGCGATGGGCGGGACGTCGGTAAACGGTTGGGCGGCGGCGCGCAGGCGCGCCAGAATGGCTGATTTGCTGCGGTCACTCATCAGGATGGCTTCCGTTTCTGCGCTGTGCGCTCGCGCCACTGCTGACGGAAAGGCTTGGCGGCAAAGGCGGGGAAATCGCGCGACTTCTTCCATTCGCTCAGCGGGTTGGGGATGAGGCGGTCTGCGCCGAGGGTGAGGGCAAGGCGGGCGGCTTTACCCCCCAGCTCAAACAGGCGCGGTGACCGGCTGACCCACTTCCACATGGTGATGGCCGCGTTCCACTTCAGCTGGGTGTGGCGCTGCTGCACGAGGTCATCGCGCAAATCCAGCAGCATCCGCGGCAGGTCAATATCAACCGGGCAGACCTGTTTGCAGCTGCCGCACAAACTGCTGGCATTGGGCAGCGGGGCGGCGTTTTCTAGCCCGACCAGCAGCGGGGTGATGACCGCCCCGATTGGCCCGCCGTAGACCCAGCCATAGGCGTGCCCGCCGGTGGAACGGTAGACCGGACAGGCATTTAGGCACGCGCCACAGCGGATGCAGGCCAGCGCTTCGGTGTAGCGCGGGTCGGCATAGAGGCGGCTGCGCCCGTTGTCCAAAAACACCACGTAGAGATACTCTGGGCCGTCGTCACGGCATGGGCCGTTAATCAGGTTGGTATAGACCGTGAGGGGTTGGCCTGTGCCGCTGCGCGGCAGCACTTGGGTCAGGGTGGCATAGTCCTCCAGCGAGTCGATGACCTTTTCGATGCCGACGACTGCCACGTGCACGCGCGGCAGCGAGGTGACCATGCGCCCGTTGCCCTCGTTGGTGACGAGGCAGATGCTGCCGGTTTGGGCAATCACAAAGTTTGCGCCGCTGATGCCCATATCGGCTCGCAAGAACTCGTGTCGGATGTGCTCCCGCACAAACGCCACCATCGATTGGGCATCTTCCAGCGGGGGCATCCCCAGCTTTTGCTGAAAAATGGCGCGGATGTCGTCTTTGGTCTTGTGGATGACCGGCGCGATGATGTGGCTGGGGTGCTCGTCATTGAGCTGCAAGATGTACTCGCCAAGGTCGGTCTCGATGACCTGTAGGCCGTTCTGCTGAAAGGCGGCGTTGAGGTCAATTTCTTCGGTGGCCATGCTCTTGGCTTTGGCGACGCGATGCACATGGTGGCGTTGGGCGATGTCGAGCACATGCTGGCGGGCCTCGGCGGCGGTTTCGGCCCACAACACGGTGATGCCGTTGGCGGTCAGGGTGGCCTCGGCGTGCTCCAGCAGGTCGGGCAGCTGACGCAGGGCACGGCGTTTGGCCTCGGCGGCCTGCTGGCGCATCGCTTCGCCGTGCTCGTGCCCATCGGCATACATCGCGCCCAGCCGGCGTTGATAGGCGGTGCGTGTGCCTTTGCCGACGGCTTGCGGCACGCGCCTGTCATGGATGGCGATGTCGGCCAGCGCCACAAACTCGTGCGATTCAACCTTCATCAGCGGCCTCCTCGGACGGCAGGCCGTCGGCCAGCACCTCGGCGATGTGGCGGACGCGCTTGGCCGATTGGGCGCGCGACAAGCCGCCGTTCATCTGCGTCAGGCAGCTGGCGTCGCCGGTCACGATGGTGGGCGCGGGGCAGGCCTCGATGTTATCGAGCTTGGTTTGCAGCATCGCGCTGCTGACAGACGGCATTTTGACCGCAAATAGGCCGCCGAACCCACAGCACACGTCGCACTCGTTCAGTTCTGTCAGTTCGGCGTTGACGGTGTTGGTCAGCAGGGTGCGGGCGGCCTTACCCAGCCCGAGCAGTCGCAAGCCGTGACAGCCATCGTGAAAGGCGAAGCGCTGCGGCTGTGGCAGGCGCAGCTTGAGGTCGGTGATGCCTAGGCCATCCACAAGGTACTCGGTAAATTCCCACGTGATGTCGGCGGCGCGTTGGGCGCGGGCCTGCCAGTGTGGGTCATCGGCGAACAGGGCGGGGTATTCGTGGCGAATCATGGCCGTGCACGACCCCGACGGCGTGACGATGACCTGCGCATCGGCAAAGGCGGTCAAAAATTGGCGGGCCACTTGACGGGCGTCCTCGCGGTAGCCGCTGTTGAAGGCCGGCTGTCCGCAGCAGGTTTGCCCAAGTGGGAAATCGATTTCGGTGATGCCAAGATGTTCGAGGATGTTGACTACCGACCATCCGGTATCGGGATAAATCATATCGACAATGCAGGTCACGAACAAAGAAACGGGCTTGTTTTTGGGGGAAGGACGGTCATGCATCAGCAAAAATCTCACACCTCATTGGGGTGCGCCAATGGGGGGCGCACTGAGGAGTGAGTTTAACGCCGTGCGGGGTTGGCCGCCACACAGGCGGTAGGCCGTCCCTCACCCCCACCCCCTCTCCCACAATGAATGAAGGAGAGGGGGAAGCGTGGCCCGCCTTTAAGGCGCTGGCGGCAGGGGCAGCGGCTGGGCGTCGGTGCTGGCGGTGCGCGTGCTGCCGGGCAGCACCATCAGGCGCACCCGATCGAGGTACAGCTTGCCGCGCGGTGCAGTAAATCGGGCAATCAGCTGGAGTTTGGTCAATGCCGCTGCGGTGAAGCTGGATGGGGTATCAGCCTGAAGCGTGTCGTAGACTGGCCCGTTGGTTTGGGTGGTGGTGCGGGTAAAACGGGTGTCGTTGAGCAGTACCACGCTGACGGTTTGCCCGTCACGTCGCGTGCCGACCAGCCGGATGGTGAGCGGGGTGCTGGCGCGGGTGGTGCTGTAGTCCAGCATCACGCGCAGGCGGTCGCCCACCCGCACTTGGCCGGCCTTGAGCTTGACCGTTTGGCTCAGGCGGGTGTTCTCGTTTGTGCCGCCGGTGAACACCCACGCGCACTTTGACCGGCGCGAGCCGACCCCGCCGCACACCACGCTGTCATTGGCGGCTGTGCCGGCGGCGCGCTGCACCGTCCAGCCGGTCAGGCCGTTCTCGAACCCGACGTTGGTCAACAGCTGGGTGGCGCTGCCAGAGGCTTCCACGTCCACGTCCACCAACAGGTCATTGAAACCCGTGCTGGCCTGCCATGTATTGCGATTGGCCAGCCGGATGCTGTATTCGGGGCGGCCATACAGGCGTGGGGCGGGGTCTGGCAGGTTGAGCAGCACATCATAGCGCCCTGCCGGCAGGGTGGCGGGCAGGGTCATCTGCACACTGACGGTGATTGGGCCGTGGTCGGGCAGCCAGCGGCGCGGGTCGGGCACGTGGGCCAGCGTTGGGCGATAGAGCTGACCGTTGGCGTGTGAGCGCAGCACAATCTCGAACCCGCGCGGGTTGTAGGGGGTGGCGAAGCCGTCGTTTTGGATCACCAGCGACAGTGCGTATTGTTCGCCAGCGCGCGCGCGGGTGGGGATGGCGGCCTCAATCAGCCGGAAGCGATAGCCCAGCTGTTGGGCGATGGTGTCGAAGCACCCTTGGCTGCGCCACAGGTTGAGCACGTCGGGGTGATAGAGGATGTTGAGCGTGGTATAGCGCAGGCGGCGCAGGTCGCGCAGGGCGTTGGTGCATTGGATGTAGGGCCATGCTTCTGGGCCGGCGCTGCACGTCTCGCCCCCTTGCGGCACAAAGCGGTTATCGGCGCGCACATAGGCCCGGATGGCAGCGCGCTGATCGGCGGGTTCGGGATATGTGCCCACATCGGTATAGGACGACACAAAGCAGTCGTTGTGCCCGCCCATGCGCGCTTTGGGCGTGCCGCTGAAGGCCTCGGCCTCGGTCAGCGGCTCTAGCCCATACAGCTCTTGCTTATAAAATGGGAAGCGCATGGCAATCATGCGGTTGGCCGGCACAGCATCCAGCAGCGCGCTGACGATTTGGCGCGATTTGTCGTTGATGCCGGTGTCGTCGTTGACCAGCAGGTTGGTGGAGCTGTGCCACTCGCCCCACGCGCCCACAAAGCCAATCTCCATAAACGCAATCACATCGCCATTGGCCTGCAAAACTGGCTTGAGCTGTGAGATATGCTCCAACACGCGGCGCAGGGTGGCGTCTGGGTCGCTGAAGGGGTAATGCCCACCGACGGGATTGTTATAGGCAAAGCGCGGGATGACTTTTAGGCCGGCGTCACGCACCACCTGAAACTGTGAGTCGATGAAGGTGAGCGTGCTGGCCGGTATCGAGGTGGTGCGAAACTCGTCGATGAAGAAATACCAGCGCACCATCGAAATGCCTTTGGTGGTGCGCAGCGCGCGCAGGGTATCAACGTTCTGCGGGTTGAGGCCTGTGCCCATCAACAGCGGGCCGTTTTGCTCAAAAAACCCGCGCTCAGGGTTGGCGAAGTTGCCGGTGGCCGGCTCATAGGTGATGTATTGGCGCGGCCCGCTCTGGGCCTGCGCCGTGATTCCCCCTATGGCGCACAGCGCAGCCATCAGCACCGCAAGCCTTAACAGTCGAATCATCTGTCTTGACCTCTCTGGACATGTGTTGGTCGTCGTGGCCCAAAGGCTGCCGGTAATGGCAGCTGGGCGTCATGTGCTATACCGACGAACAACGCCGATTGGAGTTTCCAGTTTTGTTATATGGGTGGTTTTGGCGGCCAGAAACGGTATCATGACAATCTGTTGACAAATTAGAATCGTTGATTTTTGATAATCCTTAATTAATAATTTTTCAATGGTTCAATTACAATACGGTTATGCAAATTGGTAGGTATG
>DAOUCZ010000071.1:0-16705 GCA_034431675.1 Anaerolineae bacterium
GTAGCGGTTTTTGGTCAGGCCCTCGGTATAGGGGATGCCGGATTGCAGGCTGTAGCCGATGGCGGCGGGGGTAGCGCTGTCGGGCACGCCCACCACCACATCGGCGTCTGCCGGCGCTTCGATGGCCAGCTGACGGCCCAATTTTTGGCGCACGCCGTGGATGACCTGCCCTTCCATCTGCGAGTCGGGGCGGGCAAAGTAGACATATTCAAACGAGCACAGCGCGCGCCGATGTGAGCGCCGGCCTTGGATCGAGGTCAGGCCGTTCTCGCTGAGCTTGACGATTTCGCCGGGCAGCACCTCGCGCACATAGTCTGCGCCGATGGTTTGCAGGGCGCAGGTCTCGCTGGCGATCACGTATCCGTCACCCAGCTTGCCGATACACAGCGGGCGCAGGCCCTGCGGGTCACGCACGCCATAGACCGCGTCACGGGTGAGTACGGCCAGCGAATACGCGCCCTCGGCCATCATCATAAAGGCGCGGATGCGCTGCGTCCACAGGTCAAGGTCTTCGCCGCCGTTGGTATCATCGCCGTTCCACACCTCGGGCGGGGCGGCCAGCATCATGGTGACGACTTCGCTGTCGGTGGTGCTGCTGAGGCCCGCGCCGCGCTGAAGCAGCATCTGGCGCAGTTGGGCGGTATTGGTCAGGTTGCCGTTGTGGGCCACGCCCAGCGGGCCATAGGCGGTCTCAATCATATAGGGCGAGGCGTTGCGGATGTGGCTGCTGCCGGTGGTGCTGTAGCGGTTGTGCGCGATGGTGATGTGACCGCGCAGCGGGCGCAAATTGGCCTCGTTAAACACCTGCGAGACCAACCCCATATCCTTGTGGATGGCGGCGGTGATGCCGTCACTGGTGGCGATGCCGGCGCTCTCTTGCCCGCGGTGCTGAAGCGCATAGAGGGCAAAAAAGGCAAGGCGCGCGGCTTCACGCCCCGGCACGACAGCCCCAAAAATGCCGCACTCGTCATGCGGGCGGTCGTCGGTGTAAAGGTCTGTGCTGGGCATGTGTTGTGGTGTCCCCATCATAACCCGTGCGATGTGCGCGGCTATTTTATCAGACGCCACCCACTCAGGATACGTTCGATACGGGCGGCGGCGGGCGTGGGGGCGGGCGCAAAAGCCGTGTCGGTCAGGCGCTGATAGGCGTCGATGTAGCGGGCAGCAACTTGGGCGGCAAAGTCGGCGGTCAGGGCGGGCGGCTCACCCTCGCCGCGGTAGCCCTGCGCAGCGTACCACTTGCGCAGATATTCCTTGTCGAGGTTTTCGGGTTCGCCGTCGATGCCGGTGCGCCCCTGCACCCAATAGCGGCTGCTGTCGGGGGTGTGGATTTCGTCAATCAGGGTCAAACGCCCGTCAATCAGGCCAAACTCATACTTGGTATCGACCAGCGTCAGGCCGCCGCGCTGCGCCACCGCCTGCCCGCGCGCAAACAGCGCCAGCGCCACCGCCTCGACCTGTTCCCACAAACGGGCCGGCAGGATGCCCCCGCTGATGATGTCGTCGCGGGTCAGCGGGCGGTCGTGCGCGCCGTCGCCGGCTTTGGTGGTGGGGGTGATGATGGGCTGTGGCAGCGGGTCATTTTTGGTCAGGCCGTCGGGCAGGGTCACCCCATAAGGCTGACGCTGCCCCTGTTGATACATCGTCCAGATGCTGGTGCTGGTCACGCCGGTCAGATAGCCGCGCACCACCACCTCGACCGGCAGCGCGTCGGCCTCACGCCCGATGGTGACGTTGGGGTCGGGGGCATCCACCACGTGATTGGGCACGACATCGGCGGTCTGCTCGAACCACCACAGGCTGAGCTGGTTCAAGACCTGCCCTTTATAGGGGATGAGGCCGAGCACGCGGTCAAAGGCCGAAATGCGGTCGGTGGTGACCAGCGCACGCAGGCCATCACGGGCAAAGGCATCGCGCACCTTGCCGCGGATGCGCGCGCCCCATGGGGGCAGGTCGGCGGCCACGCCGTCGAGCGCGTTAGGCAGGGCATTGAGCAGGTCTTGATGGGTGAGCATAGGCGGGTTAACGCTCCAGTGTTGGGCGGGGCAGGTCGAAAAACGTCTCGATTTTAGCATAGCCCGCGCCGGCCATGCGCCCGATCGGGTGCAGTTTGGCCGCGTCGATTTTGTCTGTGCCAATCAGCACGCTGTCGTCGATGTGGACGTGCTGTACCCGCCCAAACACCACCGTCGCCCCGCCTGCTGCCTCGGCGTTGAAGGGCACGGTGCGGTCAAGCACGCATTCATAATGGATGAGGCTCTCGGCCACACGCGCCACATCCACCGTGCGGGCCGGCACGCGCGTCAGACGCGCAAAGTCAAATTCGCTGTGGTCTGCCGGCAGTTCGGCGCTGGTCAGGTTCATCTGCTCGGCCAGCGCAAAGCTGACCATGTTCACCACAAATTGGCCGGTATCCAGCACGTTGCGCAGCGTATCTTTGGTGCTGGCATCCTTGGCCCTGCTGGTGACGCAGAACATCACGGTGGGCGGGTTGCTGCACACCGCGTTGAAGAACGAATACGGCGCAAGGTTATCCACGCCGGCAGCGCTGCGCGTCGAAATCCAGCCGATGGGGCGCGGCACAATCGAGCCAATCATCAGCTTATACATCGACTGATGCGGGATGGTCTGCGGGTCGAGTTCCATAAAAAAGGTGTCCTAACAGCAAAACGGTTAAAAAAAGGGGCCGGCGGGGCGTGTGGGCCGCCGGCACGGGGACTAGAGGCGCACTTGCGCCGGCAGCGGTTGATTGTGCAGGGCTGCCAGCAGATTGTCCACCGCCAACAGCGCCATCCGCTCGCGCGTTTGATGGGTGGCACTGGCGATGTGGGGGACAATCAAGCAGTTCTCCAGCGTCAGCAGCGGGTGATCGGGGTTAATCGGCTCTGGCTCGGTCACGTCGAGGGCGGCGGCGGCGATTGCGCCGCCTTTCAGCGCGTCATACAGCGCCTGATGGTCGAGCACGCCGCCGCGCGCGGTATTGACCAGCACGGCGGTCTTTTTCATCAGCGACAGCTCGCGCTTGCCAATCAGGTGATAGGTCTCGGAGCTGAGCGAGACGTGAATGCTGATGAAGTCTGACTCCTCGAACAGGGTTTCGAGGCTGACCGGCTGCGCGTCATAGGCGGCAGCGGCGGCCTCAAGGCTGCGCCCGCCGTGGGCCAGCACGCGCATATTGAAGCCTTTGGCGCGCTGGGCCACGGCCTGCCCAATGCGCCCGAACCCGATGATGCCCAGCGTTGCGCCGCTGACCTGTTGGCCCAGCAGCAGGTCGGGCTTCCACGGCCCCCACTGGCCAGAATGCACATAGCGCTCGCCTTCGGGGATACGGCGGGCAGCGGCCAGCAGCAGGGCAAAGGCGTGGTCGGCGGTGGCATCGGTGAGCACATCGGGGGTATAGCCCACCGGGATACCCCGCGCGGCACAGGCTTGCACATCAATATGGTCATAGCCCACCGACATGGTGCTGATGGCCTTGAGCGCTGGTGCGGCGTCCAGCAGGTCGGTATCGACGCGCTCGGTCAGCATCACCAGCAGGCCATCGACCTGCGCGGCCTCGCGCAGCAGCACCTCACGCGGGACGGGTCGGTCTTCTTCCCACAGGCGCAGGTCGCCGCATGAGGCACGCAGCGCTTGCAGCGCCCGATGCGGCAGTTTACGGGTGACAAACACGGTTGGCAGGGCCATAATTCAGTTCACCTCATCCTCTTGACAGGTCACTCTTGGCTCAAACAACGACAGCAGCAGACGTTCATCACACCCGCAGCACCGCGCGAAAGCCGCGTGCCGCATAATAGGACGATGCGCCGTTGTGATAGATAAACACATGGTCATAGCGGCGGTCGCCAAACAGCGCCCCGCCCCGCTGGCGGATGGCCAGCGGGGTCAGAATCCAGCTGGAGGTCTTGGTATCGAAGCTGCCCAGCGTTTGCAGATAGCGGTACTGCGCTTCATCCAGCAGGGCCACCCCCATGGCGGCGGCCATATCCATGGCGTTGTCTTCGGGGCGGGCCTCTTTGCGCGCTTCCCAGCTTTCGCGGTCATAGCACACGCTGCGGCGGCCTTTGGGGCTTTCGGGGGCGCAGTCAAAAAACAGGTACTGGCCGGTTTGTGCGTCGATACCCACCACGTCGGGCGCGCCGCCGGTCTCCTCCATTTGATACAGCGACCACAGTTGGGATGGGCTGTCGGTCAGACGCGCATGGACAGCGGCCCAGTCAAGGCCGTTATGCCGCTGTGGGTTGGCCTCGAAGCGGGCTTGCAGCGTGGACAGCAGGGTTTGCGTCTGCTGCGGTGACAGGCTGTTGGGTGCGTCCATGGGTACTCCTCTCCTCCTTGCGTGTGGAGCTAGACAGCATCGCCTCAATCATAACGCGCTTTGGGCGTTTGGTGAAACCGTGGCGCGCGTTGTGTGGGCGCACAAAAAAGCCCCCACCTCCCTGTCAGAGGTAGGGGCACACCGCTCAAGGTCAACAGCGCCGCCGCTAGACGTCGTAGGCTTGGGCGGCATAGGCGCGGGCATCGCCCACCACCGGCTTGAAGGGGTAGTTTTCGGCCTCGCCTTTGGCGATGTCGGCGGCGATGCGCTCGCGCAGCTGGCGCAGGTCTTTGTCGCTGGGGTCGAGCTTTAGGCCCTCTTCCACCAGCATATGGGCAATCTTCAGCACCGAGCGCCCTTTCATCAGCAGACGGGCAAGGTCTACGATGGTCGAGACGATGTCGGCGCGGTCATTGGCCTGATAGGCAAGGTGCAGGGCTTGGCGATAATGGGTGACGGCGTCGCTGAGCTGGCCGGCCTGCTGCGAGGTATAGCCAAGGTTGGTCAGTTGGATGGCCTCTTCGCGCTTGTCGTTAAGGTCACGGGCGATGAACAGGGCCGACTTGTAGAAGCTGATGGCCTCGCCCCAGCGCTGAAGCTCGGCATAGGCCGTGCCCAGCGCGCCTTTGGTACGGCCTTCATAATCGCGCTTGTTTTGGGCCTTGAACAGGGCCAAGGCCTGCTCCCACGTATCGACGGCGTGTTCGGGGTCGCCGCTGTCCAGCTGCGCATAGCCCAGCTTGTAGAGGATGATGGCTTCGTGGGTGCGGTCGCCGGTGTTGCGGGCCAGCGCCAGCGCCTGCCCATAGACGCGCGCGGCCTCGGTGCTTTCGCCCAGCTGCTGGCGGGCGTCGCCCAGCGTGATGCACAGCTGAAGCTGGGTTTCGTCGTCGTTTTGCGCCTCGGCCAGCTTGATGCCGCGGGTGGCATGCAGCACAGCGGCCTGTGCGTTTTCGGTTTTTTCGGTCAGGGCGGCCAGCACTTCCAGCATCTCCAGCTGACCCTTTTGGTCTTCGCGCCGCTCATACACGTCGAGCGCTTCGTTATAGGTGGCGATGGCCTCGATCAGCATGTTCTGCTCCACCTCCAGATGCCCGAGCTGGCGCAGCAGGGTGGTCTGACGGGCAAGGTCGCGATCCTGACGGGCCTGCCCCAACGAGGTGCGCAGCGCGGCGATGCGCGCCTCCACCGTGACCGGCTCGGTCAGCCCACCGACGTCGAGGTCACGGCTGTCCTGCGGCAGTTCGTCGTCCTCGTCGTCTTCAAAGTCGTCGTCCTCGTCATCATCAGCGGCAGATGGGGACGGCGCGGCGGCAATCGAGTCGAACATCGACTCCATGGCGTCCTCGGGACTGGTGGGGGCGTCGTCTTCCTCGTCGTCGAAGTCGTCGTCATCCTCAAAATCGTCGTCGTCATCGGTCACCGGCTCGGCATAGGCGGGGAAAGCCGCCGCCCCTACCCCGCGCATCAGCGCCGATTCGTGCAGATAGCCGCGCACGGTGACGAAATCGGCGGCCTGATTGAGCGCGCCCACCAGCTTGGCGCTCAGGTCGCGGTTGTTTTTGCTGTTGGCCTCACGCGCCAGTGCCAGCAGGTTGTCCATCTCGATGGCCAGTCGGTCGTGGCCGGCAGTGCCGGCGGCGCTGGCCGCTTGGGCATAGTTTTGCAGGGCCTCGCGCACTTTGTCGCGCAGGGCGTCCAGCCGACCGGTCGCTTGCAGGCGCTCATAGCAAAAGCGGCGCATGGCGTTGTGCAGGCGATAATAGGGTTTGCCGGCGCGCGTGCCGGCCTCGACCAGCCGCAGGCGAGCCAGACCGGTCAGGGCCTGCTGAAGCGACTCGACTGGCGCACCGGTCACAAGGTGCAGCAGCTCTGGCGAGCCGCCGCCGGCATACAGCGCCCCCAGCATCAGCACCACGCCTTGCAAGGCCGTATTGAGCGCGCCAAAACTGACGGTTAGGGCCATGCGGATCGGATCATTTTTGCTGGCTTCGGCCACCTGCCGCAGCTGAGCGGCCAGCTGGGCCGGCTGAAGTTTGTTGGCCAGCAGGGTGCGGGCCGTCACACACAGGGCATACGGCACATACCCGAGCAGCTTAACCACCGCGCGCAGCTCGGCGTCGGCGTCGGCGGCGGTGATGTTGGCCTCTTGCTTAAACAGCGCCAGCGCGTTATCGGGCGAGAGCGCCCCCAGCTCGACGGCCACCCACGGGCCGGCCTGTGCCTTGCGGTCAAGGATCAGGGTGGGTACACGGTCAGCGCAGCGGGTGACAAACTTGGCCGCGGTTGCCACATCGATGTTGCCATCCAGCACCACCAGCGGTTTGTGGCGCTGAAGCAGCTCGGCCACCGCCCCGACCATCCCCAACGGGCTGGAAGACAGCGCGATGTCGGCCACGTCGTAGGCCCGCCCGACGCGCACCAGCAGGTCCTCCAGCGTGGTATCGACATCGACGGCAAACCACAACACCCCGCCGGCCTGCTGACTGAGCGCCCCGGCAAGAGTCAGGCCCATGGCGGTCTTTCCGATGCCTTCTGGGCCGTGAACGAACACGGCACGCGCCTCCTTCAGGATCGGGTAGACCTGCTGAAGCTCGGCCTCGCGCCCGATCAAGCGCGCCGGAGGGGTTTGGGGCAGTTCTGCTGCGCTGTGGGCGGGGCGTTCATAGGAATGGAATTCGGCCATAAGTCGCTCGTCCTGCTTGTTGGGGGGGGCGTCATCTGCTGGTATTTTGCCGAGTATAACACTTGACGCGACACTTTGCAGTTTATCGCGTCAAGTTGCTCGACTCTCGCCCGAATTTCCTATATCACCTATCACCGCCGCAGCGGCGGCCTTAGCGCGGGGCAATCCCAAGGATGCGGGTCGTGCCGTCGGCAGCGCCCACCACCAGCAGCGTGCCATCTGGGCTAAAGCCAAAGCCCCATACATATTCGTCGATGTTCATCAGCATCTGGCCGCTTTCCACATCAAACAGGTTGAAGCGCGGCGGTGGGGCATAAAAATCGCCGTGCACCTCGATGCCATAAGTGGCCATCAACCCGCCGTCTGGGCTAAAGCGGATATAGCCCGCCGTTGAGCCGCCGCTGATGGTGTAGGAGCGCGATGTCCCACGCCCGAGGTCGGTCAGCACCACCCCGCGGCCGCCGCCAAAGGCCAGCTGCTCGGCGGTGTTGGCCGGCACAGGGCGATAGGCGATGCCGCCGCTCGAAAAGCCCTCCAGCGGGATGCGCCAGCGCGGGCGTGCCACTTCAATCAGGCGGATGTTTGAGCCGGTGGAGGCCACCAGCGTCCCATCCCGGTTAAAGGTGATGTTGGCCCCAAACGAGGCCGGATTAGACAGCGTTTGTAAAATCTGGTCAGTGGTCAGGTCGTAGATATACAGCAGGGGATGATCGGGGTTGCCATAGCTCTCGCCGGATGACACCGCTATCAGATAGCGCGGGCCGCTGCTGATGGCGACTCTGTAGCTGTAGGGCAGCTGGCCGAGCATGGCGATGCTGTCGTCCTCGGCATTCCATCTCCACAAGCCCATCGGCTGCGGGCCGTCGAACAGCACATAGCGCAGGTCGGGGCTGATTTGCAGCACCTGCCGCCCCTCGGTCTTGAACCCGCCGAACTGGTCGCTGGGGGTGAGGTCTGGCAGGTCATAGGCGTAGCGGCCATCCAGCAGCACCTGCGAGCCATCGGGAGCAAAAAAAACCGTGTTGGCCGGCACAGGCAGCACCGCCAGCGTGATGAGGTCGGTGATGTTTTGGGCGGTGATGACCGCGCGGTCGGGGTGGAGCGGGGCAATCGGGGGGAAGGTTGGGGTGATGGTGGGAGTGGGTGTGATGGTGGGGGTATGGGTGGCGGTGGGGGTGGCCGACGGGGTGATGAGGGCTTGGGCCGTGCCGGTCATGTGGGCCGAAACGACCGTAGAAGTCAGCAGCGCCTCGAAGGTGGGTGTGCCGGCCAGCGTGGCGGCCAGCTGGGTTTGCTGCACATTGAGGGTGGCCTGTGCCACCAGCGTGGCGGCGCGGCTGAGGCCCTCGGCGCTGATTGGCTCTAAGAAATAATCAGACGGGGGCAGGCCCTCGGCTGTCCATCCGGTGACCCCTGCGCCGCTGACGCGCCACCACACGATGCCGTCGGCGCACACCGGCCCTTCCAGCACGTCGATGGCGGTGGAGGGGGCAATCTGCCCGACAAATGCGCCGCTGGTGGAGGGGTCAGCGCGGACGCGGTTGGGGCTGCCGCCGGGCACCACGCGCGAGACCTCACCGATTTTCAGGCGCGGCAGCAGATAGCCTTCTGGGCAGGTGGGCGGGGAGTCTTGCAGTGCGGCGGGCCATGCCATGACGGCGATCAGGACGATAAACACAGCGAGGAGTTTCATCAGCAGCGCCCTTTATCGGCTTATCTTGCAGATAACAGGCAGTATAACGAACCCACATCCCGCCGGATGTTATGATCCGTTGACGACTGCCCTGTGCCTATCACACGCCCGCCCGCCGGTGCTATGCTAAGGGGTATCGGATAAACAAGTTTGTGTGTGGTGTGCCTGCTTATGCGTCATGAAACCTATTACGCCGGCGAAGTACTGCTCAATCGAATCCGCGCCAGCGGCACGCTTGACCGCGTGCTGCATGATGGCGGCGACATCATCTTGTGGCAGCACACCAACGGGCGGCGTGTCAGCTTCCACTTGATTGAAAGCGGCATCCCGCTCTATGAAATCAAGCACATCCTGCGGGCCAATCACGAGGCCGGCATCTACACGCTGTTTTTGCTGTGGGCCGCCATGATGATACCTGACCACGACAAGCTGTACCGCCTTGACGATTGGATGGAAGCGTTTTTGGCGCTGGGGGGCGGGCGCGTGTATGGCTATGACGTGATGGACGGGCAGGTGTATGTGTTCTCGGTGTTTTTGCACGGGGACGGGCCGCTGCGCCGCGCGGAGTGGGGGTATCCGGTGCGGGCGGGGTATATCGATACGCTGGACTGGGCCGCCCCGTGGCCCGACCTTGCCAGCCCGCTGCGGGTGGCGCGCTTCGAGCAGCCCCCCATCAGCAGCGATGAGGCGCTGGCCGGCACGCGCCCGATGAGCGAGCTGGACGCCGCTTATGCCGTGCTGGGGGTCAGCGCGCAAGACGACGCCGAGACCGTGCGGCAGGCCTATTATGTGCTGGCGCGCAAATATCACCCCGACACCAACCCCTCGCAAGAGGCCACCGAGGCCATGCAGCGCATCAACGCGGCCTATCGGCGCGTGCTGGATGTGCTGGGGCGATAAGCCCGTGGGGAGGATGCGATGATTTTGCCCAACATCCGCGACCCGCGCTTTATCACCATTCGGCGCGGCGGCAGCTAGTCCGACGCGCACCATCAGCTGCTGGCGGTGTGGGCGGCAGACTGCGCAGCGCATGTGCTGCCGCTGTTTGAGGCTGTGTGCCCTGATGATGACCGCCCACAACAAGCCACTGCACTAGCGCGGGCATGGGCACGCGGCGAGGTCTCGATGACACAGGCCCGCACCGCCGCAGGCCACGCCATGGGCGCGGCGGCCTATGCCATCAGGGCGGCGCGCGCCGCCGCCCCGCCACAAGAACGCCTTGAAGCTGGACGAGCCGAATGCCGCTGGCAGCGCGCCCAACTCCACCCCGACATACGCGACCTTGTGCTGGACGATCAGCAGATGCGCAATGCGCTGTGTTGGTTTGCCTTTGACTGTTGAGCACCGCCCACACCATCCCAACACCCCTGCGGCAGATGACCCAGCGGCATCATCACAGCAGAATATCGGGTTTTTGTAAAGATATTCGTGCATGTTGCACATATCCCTAAGCATACCCCTAGATAAAATGCCTATATCCCACATATCGCGTTCGTGATAGGATACGTGTGGGAAATTTTTAAGAGCTTTCTTATCCCCAGCACATCACACAATCAGGCCCGCCCCAACGGGCTGATTTGGCCGGCAGCGACAATTGTAATCGGTTGCCAAAATTCAAAAGATGTGCTGATAATACGTTTATGCCGTTTTTTACAGCGGCTTAACAAACCCCTATCACGACCACTTGTCCAAAGTTCGCAAAGGAGGGTTTACCAACACCGTGTGTTTGGGCAATAACCAGCCTTAACAACCTTCCCTTATCTTGTGTATCGCTGCCCGTTTTGGCGCGCCAAAGCGCACCGCGGGCAAAAAGCAGAGGTGGATTGTGATACAAGAACTGATGGCGCGTGCTGAACAGCGTGGATATGTCACTTATGATGACATTCTAGAAGTGCTGGAGGATGAGGGCGAAGACAACGCAGCAATAGAAAATATTTTATATGAACTGGAAGAACTCGGCATCGAGTGCCGGCACGAGGGGGAATTGATGGTGCCGGGGCCGGTGATGGAAGACAACGACTTTGATTATGACAACGAAGATCTCACCCAAGACCCGATCCTTGGGGACATCAATGCGGTATCTGCCGATGACCCCGTGGGGCTTTATTTTAGACAGATGGCGCAAGAGCCGCTCTTGAGCGCCGCCGAAGAGGTCGATTTGGCCAAGCGCATCGAGCGCGGCCGCCGGTTGGCCGATTATTTGACCAGCAAACCCGACATCCAGCTGACGCCCGAGCGGCGCGACCGCTTCGAGAAAATCATCCGTGATGGGCAGGCCGCGCGCGAGCATCTGGGCCGCGCCAATACCCGCCTGGTCGTCAGCATCGCCAAGCGCTATATGTCGCAGGGGCTGCCCTTCCCCGACCTGATTCAGGAAGGCAACGTCGGGCTGATGCGCGCGGTGGATAAATATGACTATAAGCGCGGCAACCGCTTTAGCACCTATGCCACATGGTGGATTCGGCAGGCCATCACCCGCGCGCTGGCCCAAAAGACCCGTACCATCCGCATCCCGCTGCACATGACCGAGCGCATCCGCCAGATGTACCGCACCGCGCAGTCGCTGGAGCAGCTGCTGGGCCGCCGCCCCACCGCCGAAGAAATCGCCTCGGAGATGGATGTGCCGCTGGATACCATCCGCAGCATGATGGATGCCAGTCAGCACGCCGTGGCGCTCGAGCGTCCGGTCGGCGATGATGGTGACACCGAATTCGGCGATTTTATCGAAGACCAAGAGACCCTCAGCCCGGTCGATGCCGCTATCCAGCACCTGCTGGAGGAGACCATCGAGCAGGTCTTGGGCGAGCTGACCACCCGCCAATCCAGCATCTTGCGCCTGCGCTTTGGCCTTGGCGGCGGCGAGCCGCACACGCTGGAAGAAATCGCCAACAAGTTTGGCCTGAGCCGCGAGCGTATCCGTCAGCTGGAGAAGGAAGCGCTGCGCCGCCTGAAGTCGCCGCGCCTATCCATCGCCCTACGCGATTACCTCTAAACCGACTAAATCGACCCGCGCAATCAGACGCCCCTTCTAACGAAAAGGGGCGTTTTTGTGCGTCAGTCCCACAAGCTGTCGCTGTCATCTTGTGCCAGCAGGTCGCTCATCAGCAGCGCGCCCTCGTTCTTCTGCGGCAGGCGGTTGAGATAGCGCTCGGTGACCGCGATATTGCTGTGGCGCAGCAGGCGGCTGATTTTCTCGATTGGCACGCCCGATTCATGCAGCGCGCCGGCCACCGAGCGGCGCAGGTCGTGCGGGGCGACATGCCCGATGCCGGCCCGTTTGGCCGCGCCCTCCACCAGCAGCAGCACGCCTTCGGGGGTCATGCCGCCGGTGCTGACCCGCCCGCCCTTCCAGATGCGACGTATCAGCGGCGAGGCGGGGAATCCCTCACGGGTGTGGGGCAGGCACAGCCGCCGCCACGGGTCAAGCAGGCGCAGCACGGGCGGCGGCACGTCAATCGGCGCAACCTTGCGCCCTTTGCCATGCACCCGCAGCACCACGCGCTCATCCTGCTTGCTTAGGTCGCCCCAACGGGCGGCGCACACCTCTTCACGGCGCAGCGCCATCGTGCACAGCATGGTGATAACCAACCGGTTGCGCGCGGCCTGTGCCTCGCTGGTGGCGATGTCGGCGGCAGCGGCCATCAAGGCGCGCAGCTCGCGCAGCGACAGCCACCGCCCCTGCCGCTGCCCGTCCTCGGCGCGTGGGGTGCGCACACGCGCCATCGCCGCCGAAATCGTCTCGTTCATCCAGCCGGCCTCAGCGAACAAATCGGCCAGCGTGACCACCGCTGCCCGCGCTTGTTCCAGCCCCTGCTTGCCGTGTTTCTGCTGATAGAGCTGGCCCAACCACGCGCGCAGCATAGCTGGGGTCAACAGGGTTTGCAGCAGCCCGACCGGCAGAGTCTGCATCCGCCACACGCGCGCATCGCCGCGCGTCGGCTTCCAGCCCGCCATAGCCGCCAAAAAGCTATCGACCCAGCGATAATAAGCGCGGGCGGTATGCGGGCTGCCGGCACGCCCGGGCAGCACCGCCGCAAAATTAAAGGTCAGCGCTTCGGGGTCAGTCAGCCCATGGGAGGGGGCAGCAGGGATTAGGCTCATGCGGCTATTATAACGGTTTTAGAAGCGGCGGGTCATCGGGTCAGCATAGCCGGTCAGCTCGGCATAGCCATAACCGGTCACCCCGCCGCTCAAGCTGACCGCGCCCTCCCAATAGGCTGGATCGCTGTCGTACAGCTCTTGGTCGGGCTGAAGCGGCTGCACGCGAAAGCTCAAGCCCGCCGATGGGATGTCAATCTGCCAGCTGGCCGGATACTGCGCGCCGGTGTGCGGGCTGAGCCATGTGCCCTCCGGCGTGATGGTGAACTCATCAGCTGTCAGATAGCGCCCGCTGCCGTCAGCCTCAATCAGCAGGCCGCCAAACGCCGGCTCGCGCCCGCCGTCTAGCAGGCGGATTTGCCCCACCATCAGGTCGCGCCCATCGTCAAAATGCAGGCCAAACCAATCCCAGCCCAGCGCATTATCGCCCAAGGCCGACGTGCTGAACTCGTGGTCTTTCCACGTCAGGCCCTGCACCGCAAAATCCTGCTGCCCGATGCGCAGTGTGCCGGCGGTCTGCAAGCGTGAGTGGCTGTAGTAATAGCTGGCGTTGCCGGCCTCACCGCTTTTGGGGCTGAGGCCGTCAAACCCCTGCAAGGCCGGCGGCTTGAGGGCATCCAGTACCAGCGCGATGGCAAAGCCGTCTGACGCCTGCGCCTGAAGGGTGAAGCGGTCGGGGTCGGCGGAGTCTGCCGCAATCACCCAGTCCTCAATAAAGACGCGGTAAGGTGCATCGGGGGCACTGTCATGCGGCAGGGCATCGGCAAGGCCTGCCCCGCCGCGGCTGAAGCGCTGCTCGTGATAGAAGCGCTGCGCTTCGATGTCGCTGATGGTGAAGTGGGCCATATACACTTGATTGGTGCGCCACTCGCTGTCCGAGTCGGCGCTGTGGGGGGTGATGGCGCGCCGAAACACCGTGAATTGATAGCCAAAGCGCCGCCCGTCCTGCGTGGCAAGGTTGCCGGTGTAATACCACCACTCGGTCTGAAAGGCGCGGTGCGCGCCATAATCGCGCGGGAAAGACCACGCCCACGGCTCAATCGCCCGCGCATAGCCTGTGGTGTCGGTGGGCGGCATCCCCAGCGAGGCCGAGGCGCTCACTGCGCCATCCCCGCCCGATTCCACCAGCACCGCCCCGACGGTCACCACCGCCAGAACCACCATCCCCAACATCACCCACTTAAACATCGCGCACCTCACTACCGATACACCACTGCGTTGTTGTGCCATTTTTCACTAAATTGAATTATACGCGATGGAAGGCTGATGAGGGGCGGCTTCTCATCCAGTCGTTAGGCCAGCTGGAGCAGGCTCATCAGCACCGCCAGCAGCGCAAGCCCCTGCGCCAACCGCACCCATGGGCGCACGCGCGTCTCCATCTTGGTCAGTTGGGCGTCAAGGTGGCGGGGTTCGGGGTCTTCCACGCGATGGCGATAAATCCAGTGCACCGGCCTGCGGATGAACCACCACACCAGCGCGGCCCACAGCCCATAGCCCAGCGCCAGCACCACCAGATTGGGCAGGCGTGGGTCGTGCAGCATCGGCAGCATCAAAAACGACACAAAAGTTGTCCACAAAAACATCAGCAGCGTCTTGACATAACGCAGCAGCAGGCGGCGCAGGTACAGCGTGTTGCGCGCAAGGTGCATCTCGCTGAGGGCCACCTCTTCGACCAGCTGACGGTCGATGCCGCGCGCAATGCCCATAGCCGCGTTGACATGGCGTGCCTGCCGGTGTGCGGCGGGGGTATCGTCAATCAGGCCGGCGCTGGCAAGGCGGTCGGTATCGCGCCCGGCGGGCAAAATCTCGCCGTCGGTCTCGTCAATCAGGGCATCAAAATAGGCCTCGCGCCGTCCGGCGCTAAACGGCATCAAAAAGCCGATCGAGTCGTCGCGGTATTGGCGCTGCATTACGGCGTGCTTGATGCGCGCCGATTCATCGGGCGAGAAGTTGATGCCGCCCAGCGCCAGCGTCGGGTTGAGCAAGCTGGGCGAGAAGCCGGGCGCATACAGCGTGAAGTAGAAGTGCACAAGGTCTTCCAGCAGCCAGTACACCCCCATCAGCGGGATGACCAACGACAGCACAAACAGATAGCCGACGCACACAAAAAACCCGACCGACAGCGCCAGATTCAGCCCAGCGGGCAGGGCGGGGTAAATCAGCGTCATCTCGCCGATGATGAAGGCCAGCAGCCCATCGACGATGTCGCGCAGAAAGATCGGGACGAGCAGCAGCAGCCCCGCCCCGCCGATAAACGCGGTGGCGATGCGGTGCTGGGTGGAGATGCGCACCTCGCAGCGCTGAAGATAGGCGCGGGCGGCGTTGCGTTCGGCATCGGTGAGCGGTTGGGCATCAGAGTCGGCAGGTGGGATGGTCATGGTTGGGCCTCATCAAGCAGGGCGAAAGCGGCAGCGGATGGTATTATAATCTTATGGAGCAGCCAGATGGACAGGAAACTTGGTAGATGAGTGACATTCACGCGATTTTGTTCAACGCCCACATCATGTTCTCGGTGATTATGGGGGTATGGGCGGCGGTGATTGCCGGGCGCAATCAGCCGATTTCGGGCAATTACTGGGGGGCGGTGGTAGTGCAGTCGATTTTGGCCGGCGTGATTTTGCTGGTCGGGGTGGTGCTGACCGTGTTGGGGTATCGCCCGCAGGACGAGCGGTTGGGCCTGTATTATCTGTATATGGCGTGGCTGGTGGTGATTATGCCCGGCCTGTTTAGTATGCTGCGCGGGCGCGATGACCGCAGCGCGGCGCTGGCGTTTGCGATGCTGGCGTTTTTCAATGCCGGTGTCAGCCTGAGCATGGCCCAGCGCGGCATCGTCGGCCCGTGGTTGATCCCGCCGGTGGTCTAAGGCTGATGGATACCCCGCTGTGGCCCGACGCGCTGCGCCGCGTCCTCACCCCGACCTCGTTCGAGGTAGTCGAGCGTGCTGCCGATGCCGCGCGGGCGCTTGGCCTGCGTTTGGGGGTGGTGGGCGGGGTGGTGCGTGACGCCTTGTTGGGTGTGCTCACCACCGACCTTGATTTTGTTGTAGAAGGGGATGCGCGCGCGTTGGCCGACGCGCTGGCAGCGCGCCACGGCGGGCAGTCCAGCGGCTTTGCGCCGTTTGGCACGGCCCAGTGGACGCCCCCGCGCGCAGCGGGGATGCCAGAGCACATCGACTTTGCCATGGCGCGCAGCGAACACTATGCGCACCCGGGCGCGCTGCCCAGCGTTCAGCCCACCCGCATCGAGGATGACCTGCGCCGGCGCGACTACACGGTCAATGCCTTGGTGCTGATGCTGTCGCCGGCGGACGAGGCCGGCCGCTTGATTGACCCACACGGCGGGCTGACCGACCTGCGCGCTGGGGTGCTGCGCGTACTGCACGATCACAGCTTTGAGGATGACCCGACGCGCATCTTTCGCGGGGCGCGCTTGGCGGCGCGCTGCGGCTTGCACTTCACCGAGCACACCGCCGACCTGATTCCCGATGCCCTGCCGGTGCTGGACGAGGTGTCTGGTGAGCGCCTGCGCACTGAGCTGCGCCTGATCCTGCGTGAGCCGAGCGGCGCGCAAGCCCTGCGCCTGCTGGATACGTTTGGCACGCTTCAGGCCATCGAGCCGTCGCTGATGCTGACGCCCTCGCTCGAGGCTGACCTGAGCGCCATCCATGCCGACCCGCCTGCCGACCTTGAATCGGCGGCATGGTGCGCGTGGTTGTGCCGGCTTGACCCCGAGGCGCTGCCGGCGGTGGCGCTGCGGCTTGCCTTCACCGCGCCGTTGGCCGCGGCGGTTCGGGCGTCGGCGGTGCTGCTGCACGACCCGCAGCAGGCCGAGTCGGAACAGCCCAGCGCGGCCTATCGCGCGCTGCACGGCCTGCCCGACAGCGCGCTGCAAGCGGCCGCCCGCATCGGCA
>DAOUCZ010000072.1:0-7595 GCA_034431675.1 Anaerolineae bacterium
ACCGTCAGCAAAAACAGCGCCAGTGCCAACACAATCCCAAAGCGCGGCACACTCACTGTGCGCAACCGCGCGCCCAAACCCGCCAGACTCAACTCACGCGCGGCCTCAATCACTGTCACCGCCTCAATCCCACTGCTCTCTGCCCGCTGATATACCCCCCCACCGACCTCTGCAATCTGCTGCAAAAAAGGCTCATCCAGCGCCGAAATCACGATTGAACCCGCTTGATCCGATTTCACGCCGATAACCGCCCCATTCCGATCTCGAATCGGGATGACATCCCCCTCTGGTGTGCCATACCCAAGCACAAAAAATTGTGCACCACGCGCTTTCAGTGCCTCCACTGCTGGCAGCACCTCTCCTTGATGATCTTCTCCATCGGTCATCAGCACTACCAGCGCATCACCTGCCACACGCTCATCAATCACCTCTGAGGCCAATCCCAGTGCCTGCCCTATCGCAGTCCCTTGGCGTGTCACTGTCGAACTGTTGGCAGCCAACACAAACCGTCGGGCAAGGTCAAGGTCATCCGTCAGCGGCAGTTGAATGTAAGCATCACCAGCAAACACCACCACACCCACCAACCCCGTCTCCAACGCATCCAGAATATCAACCGCCGTCTGCTTGGCACGCTCCAGCCGACTCGGCATCACGTCTTGCGCGTCCATGCTGGCGCTGATGTCTAGCACAAACACAACCGCCACGCCGCGCGCCTCAATCAGCTCGGCATCGATACCCCATACCGGCCTCGCCAACGCCAAAACCACACACCCAGTCGCCCCAGCCCACAACCACAGCTTCAGCCAGCGCCGCTTCACATCCAACGATGAAAGCGCCGCCACCCGTTCCATAACCCCCAAGGCCGCAAGGCGTCCAAGGCGCTGACGAATAGAGTGCACACCCCACAGCACCACCGCACAAACCGGCACCAGCGCAAGCAGCATCCACGGCGCGTCAAACATCATAGCCGCTCACCCCACACCGTCATGCGCAGCACACGCTCAATGAACAACAGAATCAGCCCAGCAGTCAGCCAACCCCACGCCCAATCCTGCCATGGGATGACCAACTGCCGCTCCACCGGAGAACGCTCCAACCGGTCAATCTGACTGACCACACGCCGTAACCCGTCGGTATCCTCTGCCCGAAAATATAACCCGTTCCCCGCATCCGCCATCGCCTGCAAAGTCGGCTCATCCAAAGGGTCACCACCCATCGACTCTGGCCGGCCCATCCCGATGGTATATACCCGCACCCCCAGCGCCGCCACTGCCTGAGCCGACAGCACGGGATCCAAACCGGCATTATGCGCCCCATCCGTCAGCAGCACCGCAACCTTAGACCGTGCATCACTATCTCGCATCATGGCCTCGGCAGCGGCCAACCCTGACCCCGGGTTCGTGCCATCAAAATATGGCCGCTGACCACTGTCATCCTCTACCTCTGTTACGAGTCGCGCACGCGCCAGTAACCCTCTCAACGCGCGATAATCCAGAGTCAGCGGTACCAGCACAAAAGCCTCGCGCGCGAACAAGACCACCCCCACTCGGTCAAACGTCCGCCCATCCAAAAACTCACTGATAACCTGTTTGGCCGCTTCTAGCCGGTTCTTTGGCTCAAAGTCAACTGCCGCCATGCTGCCGCTGATGTCCAATACAAACACAAGGTCGATACCCCGCCCGCGAAGCACCTCACGCACATCCCCACCCTGAGGCCGCGCCAAGGCCACCACCAAAAACACCCATGCCAAACCCCTCAGGATGTCTGGTATACCCCGCAGACGAACCCGCCATCCACGCGGCAAATCGACAAGACGTCCCGCATCTGGATAGGCTAGCGCCGGCAGCTCGCCCCTGCGGCCACGCCACCACCGATACCCCCACCACATCAGCACAATCGCAGCAATCCCAAACGCCCACGGATGCGCCCAGCGAAAGTCACTCATCACGCCGCATCCCCAGCTGAAGCGCCATTAACGCCTCACGCGCCCATTCACGCACTGCCCCATCACGGATAAGCTGCCCGCTGTACAACAACTCTTCACCGCCATGCAAGATGCCGTCCACCGTTTCGGGCAGCTGTCCCGCGGCTTTCAGGGCCAAAAGCACCTGAACCCCATAACGCAGTCGCTCCTGCAAGGTCTGCTCATCTCCTCTCCTATCGCACAGATTGCGCAGCACACGCAAGGCTTGCGCCATCGGCTCTGATGCAGCAGGAACATCTTCAACAACCCGACGCCGTCTCATCCACCATCCAACCGCCAGCAGCGATACAGCCCCCACACCGACCAATGGCAGCAGCCATCCCACACCAGAGGCGCGAATCGGGCGGGCAGGGCGCAGCACCGGTGACAATGGGTCAACCACCCCCGGCACACTAATCAATATCGAACGCACCGGAATCCGCCGAACATCCCCACCACCAAGGCTGTACGTGACAAATGTCTCAGGAGTCACCGCATCCTGCGGAAACCACGCCACCAGCGTATACGCTTGCTCATATCGCACTGACCCATCGCCGCGCAATTGTTGAGTGCGCTCTCCAACAGCACGCACCTCAAAATCGCCCCACATCTCCCCCGCATTCAGCACAAGCCAATCTTCAAGCTGGATGCCTGTGGGCACATCAACCACCAACCGCATCACAAATGGCTGACCTGTGAGGGGTGTAAACGTCTCTGGTTCAAAGCGTGCTGTGATGCCATCCGCCGGTTGAAACAGTGCCACCAGCCCCATCACCCACCACAACAGCACCGTCGTCATCGGGCCGTCCTCACACGCTCCTGCAAAAAGCGCGCCAATGCCGTTACCACATCCCCATCTGTAGATAGTGACAAGCGTGATGCGCCAGCTCGCGCAATCGCCCGCTCACGCGCGGAGCGCTGGGCCGCCATCTTGGCAGCAAATGCCTCGCGCCACCCTGTGTCCGAGGTATCTATCCATGCTTGCACACCAGTCTCCATATCTTCCATCGCCATCAAGCCGGCAGCCGGCAGCCCACGCTCCAAGGGGTCATCCACCACCGCGCAGATCACTTCGTGCCGCCTCCCCAACCATCCCAGCGGGCGAGCAAATTCAGAAACATCCCCCAGCAAATCCGAGACCACGAACACCACACCACGCTGCGGCATCAAGCGCGAAACAGTCCGCAGTGCCCCCCCTATATCAAGCCGACGTGACCGCGCAGGTGCACTCACCATGCGGATGGCCCGCAGCACATGCCCGCGCCCACGCCGCGGCGGCAGATAAGCGCGCACCTCATCACCCGCCACCAACACACCCACACGGTCACCGCCGCGCAGCGCCAACATCGAAACCGCTGCCGTCAGCTCTGCCGCCCGCTCGCGCTTATTGGCTGTCTGTGTCCCAAATCGCATCGACGCGCTGTCATCCACCACCACCATCACCGTCAGCTCGCGGTCTTCCACATACTGCTTAATATACGGTTCGCCTGCCCGCGCGCTCACATTCCATTCCATAGAACGCACGTCATCTCCCGGCTCATAGGGGCGCACGCCATCAAAGGTCACTCCACGCCCCTTAAATGCCGAACGATACGCCCCAACCAAAGCACTGTCCACCAACCGGCGAACTCGCAGCTCCAACCGGCCAATACGGCGCATTAAGTCTATGGTCGGCTCACTCATGGCACAGGCACACGCTGTACTATCGTCTCAATCACCTTATCGACCGCCACACCCTCGGCCTCTGCTTCAAAGCTCAAAGCCAAACGGTGACGCATCACATCTGGCGCCACCTGCCGGATGTCCTCTGGGGCAACATGAGACGCGCCACGCAAAAAAGCGTGTGCTCTCGCCACCTTCAACAGTGCCAGCGTAGCCCTCGGAGATGCGCCCAGTGCAATCAACGGAACAAGCGGCTTCAACCCCGCCGCCGCAGGGTCTCGTGTGGCCCCCACCAGCGACAAGATATACTCTTTCAATCGGTCATCCACAAACAAAGACTGCGCCGCCTGCCGCGCACGCTCCAGCCCATCGACATCCAAAACCGCCGCTGGCAGCGCAGGCGCTTCGCCACCCATCCGATCCATCACCACACGCTCTTCCTCGCGCGTGGGATAGCCCACCACCACCTTCAGCAAAAACCGGTCAAGCTGTGCCTCTGGCAGGGGGTATGTCCCCTCCTGCTCAATCGGGTTCTGGGTGGCCATCACCATAAACGGTGAGGGCAGTGCGCGCGTCTCATCCCCCAGCGTCACCTGACGTTCTTCCATCGCCTCAAGCAGCGCTGACTGCACTTTGGCCGGCGCACGGTTGATTTCGTCAGCCAGCAGCAGGTTGGTGAACACCGGCCCAAAACGGGGCGAGAACTCCCCAGTGCGCGGGTTATAAATTTGCGTCCCAACGATGTCCGAAGGCAGCAAATCAGGGGTGAACTGCACCCGCTGAAACGTCAAATGCAAGGCAGAGGCCAGCGCACGCACCGTCAGAGTCTTAGCAAGCCCGGGCACCCCCTCAATCAAGATATGCCCGCCGCATAATAAGCCAATCAGCAGGCGATTGACCAACCGACGCTGCCCCACCACCACCTGCCCAACCGCTTCTAACACCCCGCGCAGCAAGGCCGCCTCGGCTCTTGGGCTTGGCATCGGGTTTCCGTTCATTCTGTCACCCTTCTATATCGCTCTAACGCCCAAAAAACACACAAAAATTAACCGGGTTTGGCCCACTGCACGTCGCAGATAGGTTCAAGGCGCTGTACGCCAACATCCCACAAATCACCAGCGCCCCAACAGCAACCACACACCCACACCCGGGCAGCGGGCCTGTATTAAACAGGTTCACCACCAGCTGCAAAACCCCACCCACCAGATTAAACACCGTGCCTACCGCTTGCAGCACCGTGCCCACAATAAACAACACCACACACAAAAGCGCTAAACCGCCGCCTATCCACAGGAGCTGACTGGCTTCCACCCGATTATCCCCCACATGCCCCACGCTCGGTCGAGATAAACATCCAGTCCTCTCCTTCCGCCAGCCGCTGATAGCAGTCACAATACTGTGCAGGCTCACCACGCCCTTGCCACAGCAAAAAACTCACATCGGTCTGCACACAGGTCAACCCATCTTCACCACCGCTAACCACGGAAGAGCGGGTGATATTCAACCCCCGTGTATCAGCATCCATCAGCAAAGTTGCCCTAAACCACGGATGTGCGGCATTTTCCGGCATCTGCGCCCCATGCCAAAACACAATTTCACCGTTCAACGCCAGCACCATCAGCGCCAATGGCAGCAGCATCAGCGGCAGCCAAACCACAATACACCCGGCGCGCCACGCAATCCCTCGCGCCGTCAGCCGTTCCCTAACCACAATTCGCTCTTCTGTCTCGGTCATCTCTCTTAGCCCATCCTATCCATCCAAACCGTTCATTCTCTCAAGCAGTATATCGCATAACCGGTCACCCTTCACCGCCCGCCACACGGATAATAATCTGGTCTTGCGCATCATAACTGACATGTGCCAAATAGGGCGGGGCATCCTCGTCCATCGCCAAAATACGCGGCAGTACCAGCGGCAAATCCTCCACCACATCCAGCCCCGCCACCTGTGACAGCGGAATCCAATGCAGCGTTCCTTCACCGGTCTCCGCAGTCAATGCGCGAACATCTGCGCGCGCAGTAAAGACGTACATCACAATGCCGCTTTCTGCTGCCCCCGCATCAATGTGATGAATTCCCCGCAGCTTCACATCCCTCACCCGCAAACCAGACTCTTCAAAAACCTCCCGCACAGCGGTCTCGGCAGGGTGTTCATCACGCTCAACATGCCCACCCAACCCATTATATTTATTAGGGAACACGCGCCGATGCGCCCCACGCTTCATCAGCAACACATCATCCCCATTAAACACAAACACCAAAACACGCGGGATCAACACCCATCGTCCCGATACTGCGTCAGCCCCCTGCCCTTGCGCACCCATATCCCTCAGCCACCTTTCTTAATTCGTTAAGAACAGTCCTCTGCATTCCAAAATGAATGCAAAAGCAATCACATCCGGATACTATAAATGATTGACAATTTGGTCATACAAAATCACTAGGAGGGTTATGCTCATGAAACGTCCCTATTTTCTCACAGCCCTCTTGGTTCTTTTGCTCGGTGCGGGTTGGTTCTCAAGCCAACACACCACAAACGCCTCCGTCAGCGGGATGGTCATCAGCGCGGTATACGGGGGCGGCGGTACCAGTGGCAGCCCAACCTTCAACAGGGACTATATCGAGCTTTTCAATGCCGGCAGCTCCCCCATCAGCATCGCAGGGTGGTCTGTGCAGTACAGCAGCTCGGGAACGGCCAATTGGCTCAAATTCGACCTGCCCACTGATGCGCCGTCCCTATCAGCAGGCCAATATTATCTGATTATCGTTGGGACGGCAGGTGCAGCAGGAGCGTCCCTACCCATTACCCCAGATGCTGATGCCGGCAGTGCATTTGAAATCTCGGCCAGCAATGGGTCTGTCGCTCTGGTCAGCAACACCGACACACTCACGCCCGGCACATCAGACCCCGACATCGTAGATTTGGTCGGTTTCGGTACTGGCACCATCGAATCCGAAGGCACAGCCGCTCCTGCGCTCAACAACACCACAGCAGCACTCCGCCTTGCCGCCGGATGCACGGATACCAACATCAATGCTGCCGATTTTTCATTGGTCAGCCCAGCGCCCATATCCCGTACGCGCGCCACACCCCTCAATCCATGCGGCGGAGGCGGCAGTACCCCTAACCCAACCCCTAGCCCACAGCCCACACACACCATGACCTGCGGCAGCCCCGCCTACCATATCGGCGAACTGCAAGAAGGCGGTGCGTATTACGGCCTCGGCGGCCAACGCACCATCGAAGGCATTGTCACGGGGAGTTTTCAACCAGCACCCCCATCAGGCCTTGGCGGATTTTACCTGCAAGACCCCATGGGCGACGGTAACCCCGATACCTCTGACGCCATTTGGGTCGCTGTACCCTCATCAGAATTCACCGCCGCCCCAGGTGAGCGCCTGCGCCTGCGCGGCATCCCCGCCGAGGTCGATACCCAAACCACCCTCACCGCCATCAGTGATGGCATACGCTGCGGAACAGGCAGCATCACCCCAACCGCCGTCACCCTCCCCTTACCATTTGCCGATCGTGAACGCTACGAAGGCATGGTGCTTACCGTCTCCAACAGCATTCCCACCAACCTACTCTTCGTCAGTGATGCCACAGACCTCGGTGCCACTGGCTCAATCCTGCTCAGTGATCGGCGAATCGCCGCCCCCACCATGCTGACAGCGCCCGGCCCAAACGCACTGTCTCTTGCAGCACAACACACCACAGCCAGCATCGTGCTGGATGACGGGCGAAATGGCCAGCCCCTACCCAACACCATCCCGTATGTCGAGGCCGACGCATCTATCCCCTTCCGTGCCGGCAGCACTCATAACACCATTACCGCGATTCTTGCCCAAAGCGCCAGTACCTATCGCCTACACATCCTTGTCGCGCCAGACTGGACACTATCGCCTCGCCCTGCCACCCCACCCGACACCGGCGGACGTGTCAAAATCGCACTGTTCAGCCTTGGGGGTT
>DAOUCZ010000073.1:0-9417 GCA_034431675.1 Anaerolineae bacterium
CAGATGAATCGCTGGGCGCACTCATACGGCGACGGTTGGGGCACGAGGTGGCCGATACGTTGGTAGAGCCTTTGCTGGGCGGGGTGTATAACGCCCCGATTGATACCCTCAGCAGCGCGGTCAGCTTTCCCAAGCTGCGCGAGTTAGAAGTACAGCACGGTTCACTGATACGCGGGCTTCAGCATACCCGCCGTGCAGCAAATCAGCACTCTCAACCCGCCTTCTTCTCATTTATTGGCGGCGCACAGACCTTGACGGATGCCTTGATAAACGCCCTAGACGGGCACATCTTCACAGGTATCCGTGTGTCATCCATCACCCGTGCGCAAACGGGTACACTGCCATACGCCGTTCAATTAGCCGATGGTCAGATTATTCATACCTCGAACATCATTCTGGCCTTGCCAGCGCAAGCCAGCGCCAGCTTGCTGAGCCGGCTTGCGCCACAAGCTGCAAACCTGCTGTCCGCTCAACAAACCACTGATGTGGCGGTGGCGGCATTGGGGTATCATCAGCACGATGTGCCGCATCCTCTCAATGGGCTTGGCGTGGTCATACCCCCGTCAGAGGGGCGCGCCATCGACGGGATGACGTGGGCTTCATCTAAATGGACACACCGCGCCCCCGATGGTCACGTCCTGATTCGGGTGTTCTTCGGTGGGCCACACACGCGGCACACCTACACCTTAAATGATACAGAAGCGCTGGCGCTCATCCGACAAGAGCTGGCACAGCTGCTGGGAATCCGCGCAGAACCGGTCGTCGCCCGCCTCATCCGCTGGCCCGCTGCATACCCGTTGTATACTACCGGTCACCTCGACCGGCAGCATGACATTGAGTGCGCCTTACCCATTGGCATCCACATCACGGGCAGCAGCTTATACGGGGTCGGTGTGCCCGATGTCGTCCATCACGCCCTTGAGACCGCCCAAAAGCTTATCCAGCATGGAGGCATTTATCATGCAAACCCCTCGCTCTGATACACTATTCCAGCGCGCCCAAGCCGTCATCCCGGGTGGGGTCAACAGCCCTGTCAGGGCTTTTCGCGGCGTGGGGGGCACGCCGCGCTTCATTACCCATGGACAAGGCGCACACCTCTACGATGCCGATGGATACTCCTATGTTGACTATGTGCTCAGTTGGGGGCCGCTGGCTGTTGGTCATGCACACCCGACCGTGGTCGAAGCCATCACACAGGCAGCACAACGCGGCACATCCTATGGCGCGCCGACCGAGCTGGAAATCGCGCTGGCGGAGCGGGTCATCGCGCTCGTCCCCTCCATCGAGATGATTCGGTTTGTCAACAGCGGCACAGAAGCAACTATGAGTGCGCTGCGCCTCGCCCGCGCCGTGACAGGCCGAGAAAAAATCATCAAATTCGCCGGATGCTATCACGGTCACGCGGATATGCTGCTGGCGCAGGCCGGCAGCGGTGTTGCCACCCTTGGCCTACCCGACTCGCCCGGTGTGCCGGCCTCTACTGCCGCCAACACCCTCACCGCTCCCTACAATGACCTAGAGGCGGTCTCGCAGCTGTTTGAGGCCAATCCTGCTCAAATCGCGGCGGTCATCGTCGAGCCGATTGCGGCCAACATGGGGTTTGTCATGCCCGATGACGGCTATCTGCACGGCTTGCAAGACCTTTGCCGCGCCCATGGAGCGCTCTTTATCCTCGACGAGGTGATGACCGGTTTTCGGGTAAGTCTGGGCGGGGCACAAGCGGCATGGGGTCTAGACCCCGACCTAACCTGCCTTGGCAAAGTGATTGGGGGTGGTCTGCCGGTCGGGGCATATGCCGGCAAACGCCACTACATGCAGCATGTTGCCCCCGCCGGCACAATGTATCAAGCCGGCACGCTCAGCGGCAACCCGTTGGCCATGGCCGCCGGGCTTGCCACTCTGGATGTCCTCACCGCTGAGGGCGCGTTCGCACAGGCGGCATCCGCCGCCGGCCAATTGGTCACAGGCCTACAGGCACTGGCCGATGCCGCCAACATCCCAATGCAGTCAGGCAGCGCCGGCACGATGTTTGGGTTTTATTTCCTCAAACAGGCCGGTATGTCGATTGGTAATTACGATGATGCAAAGCGCTGTGCGGATACGGGCCGCTATGGGCGTTTCTTCCACGCTATGCTCGAAAATGGGGTCTATCTCGCCCCGAGCCAGTTCGAGGCGGGATTCACCAGCACTGCCCACACCCCCGAGCTGATTGAGCAAACCCTAAAGGCAGCAAAACGCGCGCTACAGACTTCGGCCTGAGAACTAACGCTCAATCAAGATTTTCTGGCGCAGCGCCAGCGCCACCGCCTCTGCACGGTTCGACACCCGCAGCTTGGATAAAATGCTGCTGATATGAAATTTGACCGTCGAACGGCTGACCGTCATCTTCTGCGCAATTTCTGGGTTCGTCAGCCCCTCAATCAGCAGATGCAGCACCTCATATTCGCGCTCCGTCAGCTTATAGACCGGCTCGGCGGGGCGCGTCGCCGCCTGAATCAAGGCTTGCGTCGCTTCATCAGAGAGCACACGCCTACCATGATGAACCTCGCGGATGGCCTCGGCCAGCTGATCGGTCGAGACGTTCTTCATCAGATACCCCTGCACGCCGGCTTCTAGGGCCTTGCTCACCGTCGGGCTGTCCATGGCGCTAGACAGCGCAACCACCTTGATGTTGGGGAAGCGCTGCGTAATCTGGCGGGTTGCCTCAATCCCACCCATCCCCGGCATAATCAGATCCATCAAGACCACATCCGGGGCAACCTCCTCGCACAGCTTCAACACCTGTTCGCCGCTGTTGGCCTCCCCGACCAATTCAAGGTCAGGATAGGTACGCAGAAACATATTTAGGCCGCGTCTCACCATCTCATGATCGTCAGTGATGATTACCCGAATTCGCTTGGTGTCTGACATGATTGTTATCTCGCTGTCCTTCTACAATCCGCTTCTGATTATGGCATCCATGTGGCTCGTATCCGTGTGCCATAATTGGGAACGCTCTCTACATGTAGGATAATGCCATTTTCTTCAGCCCGTTCACGCATAAATGCTAGGCCCAGATGAGTCTGCGCGCTTCCATCGCGGCTGTCAAACCCCACCCCGTCATCCCACACTTCCAGTTCGGTCAGATGGGGCTGACGGCTGAGCGATACACGCACCAGCTTGGCCCGCGCATGCTTCACAATGTTATTGAGCGCTTCTTGGGTGATGCGAAACAGCGCATTCTTGACCTCGGTGGGGGGTTGATAGGACCCGTGATTGGTAATCTTCACCTCAAAGTGACCGCGCTCCTGCGCTCGCACCGCCAGCTGCTCGATTTGTGCAGCAAGGCTGCCAATCATCATCGAATCTGGGCGCAAATCTAGCAGCAGCGCACGCATCTCACTCAGCGCATCACGTGTGAGGTCATGCAAATCATGCAAGCTGCGCTCCAAATCATCCATGGTGGGCGGCCATTGTTTAATCAGTGCCTCACTCATCATCGAAGCTGCAAATAAGGTTTGAGTGACCGAGTCGTGCAAATCTCGTGCAAGGCGCTGACGCTCTTCAATCAGCGCGGTTTCGATGGTGTGCTTATAGGCCTTGCTCTCGTTGATGATTGCCCCGACAAGCTCGGCAGCAGCCCACAGCTGCCGCACCACCAACTGCCGGAAGCTGCCCTGCTCGGCACGACAGAACAAGACCACCCCACCCACCTGATCATCTGGCGTAATCAACGGCATCCCCAAAAACGCCCCATCCAGCTGAATCAGCTCGGTGGTGCGCGAGTCTTTACGCAGGGTCAAATCATCTTGTGTGTGGGCCTCGCCCTGCTGCACAATCTCGTTAAACATATTGTTGAGCACCAGCTTGCCCCGCCACCGCCCCACTTGTGCCCGCACCCGCTCTGGCATCTGATAGTCGTATACCGCGCGCAGTTGGTCATCCTCGACCGCCATCACCCACGCATAATCAAACGGCACAACACGCGCCACATCGGCAAACATCGAGTCCAGTGCCGCCTTCATCGGCTGACCGAGCAGAGCCGCTCGTGAGACCTCGTTACGTGCCTGCACGATCGCCTCGCGCTCTGGTTTCCGCAACTTCAGCCGAAAGCTCAATACCGCCTGCGCGATGGTCAGCGGCATCTGCCTGAGATAATCGCCGGTATCATCACGGCGCACAGCCTCTTGGCCGCCTGCACGCAGCACCAGCGCCCGTGCCGCAGCCCCCCACGCCGGCGGCAGCGCCAATATAAATGGCGTGGTGTCAGAAAACCCATCCAGCAAATAGCGCACTTCCGAGTCCATCTGCTCGATGCTCAGCAGTACCACATCAAATGACATCTCGCGCAAGCGCACCGCAGCATCCACCATGGTTGCTGCCGTCACCACCTCATAACCGAGGCCGCTCTGCTGCACCATTGTCAAAAAGGCGCGTCGGATAGCTTTATCGCTTTCGACCAGCAAAACCTGAAACATCGCTGTTTGAGCATCCTCATCAAGCGCCAGAACATGAAAACGTTACAACGCCGCGTTTGTTAGGCTAAATATGCCACAGGACTGAACCAATCGCTAGGAATGTAGGACTAAACTGCTATATTACGAAAAAGCTAACTATCTGGGTTATCCACCTAACCAGATGGATAGGCCATTTGGCGGGCGAAAAAACCCGCCTGATGACCAGTTCACACAAAAACCGTTCGGGTATAAATTAAAAGTGTGGTTCGCGCTAAGCCGTGATGTTAGCAAGAACCACACAGACGCCTTGAGGTGGTTTCTTCACCCACCCGACACCTACATCACCTCAAGGTCTATCACTTTATCTCGCCCCGCCGTGACCTCCTGCACGGCGGGGATTTTTATCTTCTACTTATGTTCACTGAGCCGGCGGCAGCGGCAGCGGGCCGCGCGGCAAATAGTAGCTGTAAACCATCGAGACAGCGTCAAGGCGCACGTCATGCGTGGTTGTAAAGTTCTGGAATGTTACAAAAATCCCTGAAACGTCGGAGCTGTTGAGCACGATGGGCGGGTTGGTGACCGTGGTCCACGCCGCGCCGGTCTTGGGGCCAAACATACGGCGATAAAATTGATCGGGCGTACCATCACCAAATGTTACACGCAGGATGAAACGCACCTTGGCGCGCAGGCGAGACTTATAGGCCCACGAAGCGTTTAACACCGCGCCATCAAGGAAGGAAACCCCGCTCAAATCCACCGTCTGGCGCAAGCGGGTTTGCTCGGTGCTGCTGGGCGCAAAGCGGAACGAGCACAGGCCATCCGCCATAACTCCCACGCATGCGCGCCGGTCTTTAGCGCCCGCCAGCTGTACCGCCCAACCCAATGGGCGTTTTTCGGTGGCGCCTGCATCCTCAAAGCTGCCGTTGATAATCAGCTCACCGGTTCTTGGGTCGTCGTCGATAATAGCCACCGTGACAGAAGGCACAGCAATCCCCTGATAACCCGCATCTGCGCTGGTGACCACATGCGTAATGATATTCTGCTCTGTGCCTTCCACATCCATATCATCGAACGGCATGACCGTCACAATCTGAGGGATATACCAGTTGCTGGGCGTGAACACCAGCTGCTCACTCATCAGCTCGATGTCAGACCCATCAATCGACAGGTCAATCACCACATCGGCGGTCGGCGCAGTATCCAATGACACCGTATAAAAATCCGTGACCGGTGAAGCCGGTGAATTAGCCTCAGTCACCGACAGCAGCGTCTTGCTGAGTTCAATCCCTTCGACATCGGCATTATTAATCGTGACAGCAATGGTCGGGACAGAAATGCCATCAAAAGCCGGATCGTCCGAGCTTACGCTTCCCGTCACCGAGGCACTGTAGGGCACAGGCTCAATCAAGCCGTTCTTGGCGGCAGAAATCACGATGTATTGCGGGACGTCCCAGTCCAAGGCAGTAAACGTTAGGCTGGCCGGAAGCACAGAAATGTTGTACCCCACCCCCACAAAGCTCACGACCACATCATCCGTGGGCTGCGAATCCAGCACCACACTCACCGATTCGCCCGGCATACCTTCCGTCACGGTAACGCTGGTACTGCCCAACACCACCGAATTTGCGGCCAAACTCACCATGCTGATGGCCAATGCCATCCCGATCCAGACCAACCAGCGCACCCGCTGCATCAAATTCATAGGGTCCCCTATAATGTCGATAGATTACGAGATAAAACGAAATCGCGTATGCTGGCACACCTCATCAAATACGCCAAACCCATGCGTGCCGGCATACAGGACTTTAGAACTATTATAAACAAATCAGCCTATAAAACCCGATAGATTTTTGAGCTGTTGTCAAGAAATTGTAATTATTGTTGTACGGAAAGCATTTTTTGCACCAAAAAGCAAAAGGCGACGCACAGATGTGTGCATCGCCTTTTGTTAGTGCGGCCCCGACGGGATTCGAACCCGCGGTCTCCACCTTGACAGGGTGGCATGTTAACCGCTACACCACGGGACCACTTAACGACGGTCAGTTTATCACTCCCCTGTTGGGGTGTCAAGGGTTGTTTAACCAAATCCGTCAAACGGACGAATTGCAAGAACTTGCTGCGCACCTTTTTTCACAATCACAGGCCGGCTGTGGGAAGATTGGGTCAGTTTGCACAGCGCTCTTGCCGGTAAATGTGCACAAACTTAAGGCATAATGGTGTGATGATGTCTTGCACCCTTGCCAGACAAACCAGTAAAGTACCAGCAAACGACATTACAGCCGTTGTTTGTTTCAGGGAGTCAGGAGTTTTATCCGTGATTAAACCCGTCGCTACTGTTCATGTCATCCCCGACCTGCCCAAGCCGATTGAGCGCCTAAACGACCTTGCCGCCAATCTGCGCTGGTCATGGGATGCCGATACCATTGCGTTGTTCCGGCGGTTAGATTCCGACCTGTGGGAAGCAACCTATCACAACCCCGTGCTGATGCTCGGTCAGCTCTCGCAAGACCGACTGAAGGAGGCCAGCGTAGACCCAGCCTTCCTCACCAATTATCATCGGGTGGTCAATGATTTTGACGCCTATATGAACACGCGGGACACATGGTATCGCAACAACCGCACGTCCGAGACCGACCCGCTAATCGCCTACTTTTCGATGGAGTACGGCCTCACCGAGGCGCTCAAGACCTACTCTGGTGGTCTGGGCATCCTCAGCGGTGACCATCTCAAGAGCGCCAGTGACCTTGGCCTACCACTCATTGGTATCGGCCTGCTGTATCAAGAGGGTTACTTTCAGCAGTACCTCAATGCCGATGGCTACCAGCAAGAGACCTACCCCATCAACGATGTACCCAATCTGCCGCTGACGCTGGTGCGCGAGGCAGATGGCCAACCGCTCATCGTCAATGTGCCGCTGCCCGGGCGCCAGCTGTATGCACAGGTCTGGAAGGTGCAAGTGGGGCGCGTGCCGCTCTATCTGCTGGACAGCAACATCCCTGCCAACCCGCGCAAGGACGACCGCAACATTACCGACCGGCTCTATGGTGGAGACCGCCGTCAGCGCATCCGCCAAGAAATCCTGATGGGCATCGGCGGCATCCGCCTGCTGGAAAAGCTCGGCAAGCGCCCGACCGTCTGCCACATGAACGAAGGCCACAGCGCCTTCCTCGCCTTAGAGCGCATCCGCATTGTGATGCAAGAGAACAAGCTCAACTTCCAGCAGGCCCTAGAACTCACCCGTGCCAGCAATCTGTTTACCACCCACACGCCTGTCCCTGCCGGTCTGGAGCGTTTTGGCTATGACCTGATTGATGAGCACTTCAGCGATTACTGGGGGCTGCTGGGCCTCACTCGCGATCAGTTTCATGACCTCGGGCGCGAGCGCATCGAAAACTATGACCTGTTCAGCATGGCCGTGTTGGCGCTGCGCGTTTCGGCAGATGCCAATGGCGTCGCAGAGCTGCACGGGGTGGTCAGCCGCGAGATGTGGCAGTGGATGTTCCCCAATGTCCCCAAGCACGAAGTGCCGATCGAATCCATCACCAACGGCATCCATGTTCAAACATGGATCAGCCGCGAGATGGCCACCTTATTTGACCGCTATCTCGACCCATCGTGGCGCAGCGAAGAGGATGAAGCAGCCAGCTGGGCCAACATCCACAAAATCCCCGATGCCGAATTGTGGCGCACCCACGAACGCCGCCGCGAGCGCCTTGTGGCCTTTGCCCGTACCCGCCTACGCGAGCAGCTGATCCGACGTGGTGCACCTCAAAGCGAGATTGACGCCGCCAGCGAGGTGCTCAATCCTGATGCCCTCACCATCGGCTTTGCGCGCCGCTTTGCCACCTACAAGCGCGCCACCCTCATCTTCCGCGACTTGGCTCGCTTCAAGCGCATCATCAGCAACCCCGACCGCCCCGTGCAGTTCATCTTCGCCGGCAAGGCCCACCCTCACGACGAAGAGGGGAAGGCCTTCATCCGCCGCATCGTGCAAATCGCGCGTGATGCCGACCTGCGCCCCAACATCGTCTTCCTCGAAAACTACGACATGCTGGTGGCACGCTATCTGGTGCAGGGCGTGGATGTGTGGCTCAACAACCCGCGTCGCCCCAAAGAAGCCAGCGGCACCAGCGGCATGAAGGTGGTCTATAACGGCGGCCTCAACTTCAGCACGCTGGACGGGTGGTGGGATGAAGCCTATAAGCCCGAAATCGGCTGGGCCATCGGCAATGGCGAGGAATACAGCGAAGCCAACGCCGAAGCACAAGATTATGTGGAAGCCGAAGCCCTGCTCAGCGTGTTGGAACAAGACATCATCCCACAGTTCTATGACCGTGGGCGCGATGGCTTGCCCCGCGCATGGATTACCAAGGTCAAGAACAGCATCGAGCAGCTTGCGCCATTCTTCAACACCCGCCGCATGGTGATGGAATATGCCCGCAAGTACTACCTGCCCGAGTTTGCGCGCGCCCACGATATGACCCACCCCAACTTAAGCAAAGGTCTGGCCTTTGCAGCATGGCGCAGCGGCATCGAGCAGGCATGGAAGCTCATCCGGGTGCAAAAGGTGGATATGCCCACCGGCGAAATCAAGGTCGGGGAAGAAATCGAGGTACGTGCCACCGTGGCCCTCGGCCAGCTCAAGCCGGCTGATGTCAGCGTCCAACTCTATTATGGGCCGCTGGACACCGGCGGCGAAATCGTGGATGGTATCGCCATCGACATGACACACGCAGGGTCACACAAGGGTGAGCATGTCTATACCGCCACCCTGCGCTACGAAGACAGCGGTCAGCGCGGCGTCTCGGTGCGCGTCGTGCCGCGTCACGAATACCTGCCCAAGCCCATCCTGCCCAACCTGATTACGTGGGCCTAAAGCTGCCCCCTCGCACAACAAACATGACTCATCCCAAAGTTTGTTGTAAGGGCAAAGGGATAGGGTCAGGATAAGCAAGCCAGAGCAGGGATAAAGCAAGACGTA